>CAZPAE010000281.1:0-2501 GCA_964584455.1 uncultured Thioalkalispiraceae bacterium | reverse complement strand
CCATCAGCGCTAATATATGACGGGATACGATGATGAATAAAACCTTCGATTTAGAACGCACACTAGTGGGCACGGCGCTGGTGGTGGTATTTTTTTCAGCGCTGTTTGACTATGTTGAAGACACCTCAGAAGGGGCAACATATATGGGCCTGTTACTGGATACGTTTTTAAACATCTTCGTTATTGGTACATTACTCTATATTTGGCGCAAACGACCCAGTGCCACACAATCACGCAACCGCCATCTTGAACAGGTGCTAAAACGTTCCGACAAAGATTTAAAACGCTGGCAAGACAAAGCATCTGAGCTTTTGCGCGGTTTGGGCAAAAAAATTAACGAGCAGCTTGATGACTGGCACTTGTCACAGGCCGAAAAAGAAGTGGCATTATTACTGATAAAAGGTTTAAGCACCAAAGAACTGGCCCGTTACAGAGGTACTAGCGAGAAAACCGTGCGCCAACAAGCTAGTCAAATTTATGCCAAAGCCAACCTGGATAACCGCGCTGAGCTCGCGGCTTTTTTCCTTGAGGATTTATTATTACCCTAATATTCAATTTGCTTTAAGCGGTTTTGTCACTTTCCTTATTAACTTTTGGATGTTTGTAATTGCGTGCTAAGTCGACAAACGCTTTTAGATATTTAACGTCGTTGTCCGTTTCGCGAGTTCCTAAATAAATTTGTTTGGCGATGCCATTGCGACCCAAACGCACCACCGCTAATGGCAGTTTTGTACTGTATTCTTCCGCTAGCCAACGCGGTAATGCTGCCACCCCGCGACCACTGGCCACCATTTGCAGCATGATATCGGTGGTTTCGCTGGTTTTATGACGCTTGGGCACGACGCCAGCCGGATTAAGAAACTGCGTGTATATATCCAGACGATCAGGCGTAACAGGATAGGTCAGTAAGATTTGATCTCGCAAGTCTTCTGCTTTGATGTACTTGCGCTTTGCCATTGGGTGATCATGTGGTACCACCAATACTTGTTCGTAATCAAACACCGCATCAAAACACAAACCGGACTTGTAGAAGGGATCAGGTGTTACAAGTAAATCGATTTCGTAGCTGAGTAAAGCACCCACACCGCCAAACTGAAACTTTTGCTTCACGTCCACATCCACATCAGGCCAAGCCTCAAGAAAAGGCGAAACCACCTTCAATAACCATTGATAACAAGGATGGCATTCCATACCGATCCGCAAGGTGCCACGCTCGCCTTTTGCCATTTGATGCAGTTTGCTTTCTGCGTAGTTCAGCTGAGGCAGCACACGGTTAGCGATGTTTAACAGATATTGTCCCGCTTGCGTCAACCGCAGATTGCGTCCTTCGCGTAGCCAAATGGGTGTACCAAGACTGTCTTCTAACTTTCGCATGGTATGACTTAAGGCGGACTGAGTAACGCATAGTTGTTTAGATGCAGCTGTTAAAGAACCATGCTGATCAACAGCTTGTATGACAGTAAGGTGAATTCGTTCTAGCATAGCATTTATGAACAAAATTAATGGATATGTGAAAATATACCATTTTTATTCATTTTGGAAGCGCCGTATGCTAACTGCCATATTATTGACCACATACTAAAAGGTAACACTATGGCTCTGACTCATAATCTTGGATATCCCCGCATTGGCGAACAGCGTGAACTCAAACGGGCAACAGAAGCATTCTGGAAAGGTCAGCTCTCAGAAGCAGAACTGCAAAAAACAGCTGCAGACATCCGCCGCACAAACTGGCTCAAGCAAAAAGACGCGGGCATTGATCTTATCCCGGTTAACGATTTTTCGTTCTACGACCAAACCCTCGATATGAGCTGCCTGCTTGGCAATGTACCACCTCGTTTTCAGTGGCAAGGTGGACACACCGATATCAATACCGTCTTCACCATCGCACGCGGCACGCAAGGTGGCGCATCATTGGTGACAGATGAAAAAGATTGTCAGACTGGCAAGATCTCTACCTTCGCCAGCGAAATGACAAAGTGGTTCGATACCAATTACCACTACATCGTTCCAGAATTCCATGCCAACACGCAGTTTGCCCTCTCTGGCAACAAAGTATTCGAGGAATTCGCTGAAGCCAAAGCGCTTGGCCTGAACGCCAAACCCATACTCATTGGTCCCGTGACCTACCTCAGTTTAGGCAAGGTACAAGACACTAAAAATCCCGATTTCGATCCGTTCACATTGTTGGATAATCTTGTCAGTGTTTACGAAGATATCATCAGCAAACTTGCTGCTGCCGGCGCACAGTGGATTCAGTTAGATGAGCCTGTGTTTTCGCTCGATCTCAATGATAAACAGCGCGTCGCGTTGAAAACGGCATACGATCGTCTTGCTAAAACAAAAGGCGCTACTAAGTTACTGGTGACGACTTATTTCGGTGGCGTGCGTGACAATCTCGATGCTTACCTTGCACTGCCGGTCGATGCTCTGCACTTTGATTTTGTGCGTGGTGCAGAAGACATTGATGCTGTGCTTGCAACATATCCGCAAGACAAAAT
>CAZPAE010000280.1:0-4693 GCA_964584455.1 uncultured Thioalkalispiraceae bacterium | reverse complement strand
TAGTGGAGTCTAGTTCACTGATTCCGGGTAATGACCCTACTTTATTATTTACCAATGCAGGAATGGTGCAATTTAAAGACGTTTTTCTTGGATTGGATAAGCGTAACTATTCGCGAGCAACCAGTTCGCAGCGCTGTGTGCGCGCTGGCGGTAAACATAATGATTTAGAAAATGTCGGTTATACCGCACGGCATCATACCTTTTTTGAAATGCTAGGTAATTTTAGCTTTGGTGATTATTTTAAGCAGGATGCGATTCGGTTTGCTTGGGATTTTCTTACCAAAGTTATGCAACTACCGGCAGAAAAATTATGGGTGACGGTCTATGAGCAAGATGATGAAGCGGCTGATATTTGGTTAAAAGAGATCGGCGTTGATGCTACGCGTTTTACGCGCATCGGTGATAAGTCACCGGATAAAAAATATGAAAGCGATAATTTTTGGGCCATGGGCGATACAGGGCCTTGTGGTCCGTGTACCGAGATTTTCTATGATCATGGTCCGGACGTAGCTGGTGGCCCACCAGGTACACCTGAGGAAGATGGCGATCGCTATATTGAAATTTGGAACCTGGTGTTTATGCAATACAACCGGGACAAACAAGGCAACATGAAGCCACTGCCAAAACCTTCGGTGGATACCGGAATGGGGTTAGAGCGTTTAGCCGCAGTGATGCAACATGTGCATTCGAACTATGAGATTGATCTGTTTGTTCATTTAATTGAAGCTGCAGCGAAAGCGACAAAAACCGAAGATTTAACTAATAACTCGCTGAAAGTAATTGCCGATCATATTCGTTCTTGTAGCTTTTTGATTTGCGATGGTGTGGTACCGTCTAATGAAGGTCGTGGTTATGTGTTACGCCGGATTATTCGCAGAGCCATTCGCCATGGTCATAAACTGGGGATGAACGAGCCATTCTTTTACCAATTGGTATCGGCGTTGAATCATGAAATGGGTCAGGCTTACCCAGAGTTAGCAAAAAATGTTGCTGCGATAGAAAAAGTATTATTACAAGAAGAACAACGTTTTGCTGAAACCCTTGATCAAGGAATGCAAATACTTGAAACAGCAATTGCTGATTTAAATGGAACACAAATTCCAGGTGATGTGGTCTTTAAGCTTTATGATACTTATGGTTTTCCCGCAGACTTAACGGCGGATGTGGCACGGGAACGCCAGCTTACAATTGATGAGCAAGGTTTTGATCAATGTATGGAAGCGCAAAAACGTCGCTCGCAAGGTGGTGGTAATTTTGCGGTCGATTATTCTCAATCCATTGATATCAAAACCGCAACCGACTTTACTGGTTATGAGCATGATTCTAACTCGGCCAAAGTCTTGGCAATATATAAAGAAGGCCAAACTGTAAAGCGTCTTGACGCCGGTGAGGTAGGCATGGTGATTTTAAACCAAACGCCATTTTATGCCGAGTCCGGTGGCCAAGTGGGTGATACCGGTGTGTTAATAGGTAAAACAGGCCAATTCCAAGTTGATGATACCCAAAAGCAAGGCCATGAAGTGTTTGGCCATTTGGGTAAGGTGACGCAAGGTTATCTTGAAGTAGATGAAACACTCACGGTAACGATCGATGCACAACGTCGCCAAGCAATTAAATATAACCATTCAGCAACGCATTTAATGCATGCAGCATTGCGTGACGTATTGGGTGAACATGTTACGCAAAAAGGCTCACTAGTAAATGCAGAGCGTTTGCGTTTTGATTTTTCACATTTTGAGCCTGTTACCGAACAGCAAATACAGGCTATCGAAACGCTGGTTAATGAACACATTCGAAACAATCATGTTGTTGAAACACAATTAATGCAACAAGAAGAAGCTATGAAAAGTGGTGCCATGGCTTTATTCGGTGAAAAGTATGGCGATACTGTGCGGGTATTAAAGATGGGTGATTTCTCCATGGAATTATGCGGTGGTACCCATGTTGCGCATACTGGTGAGATTGGTTTATTTAAGATTATTCAGGAAACAGGTACCGCTGCTGGCGTACGACGCATTGAAGCGATCACCGGTGAAGCGGCATTAGCTTGGGTTGAACAACAGTCACAGCAATTGCAACGCATTGCGGCCTGGGTGAAAGCAGGGCCAGCGGATGTGGACGATAAAGTAAAACAGTTAGTGGAAAAGACCAAATCACTTGAGAAAGAACTAGAACAATTAAAGTCAAAACTTGCTACTAGTGCCGGAGATGATTTGGCAGCACAAGCAGAAACTATCGATGGCATTCAGATATTAGCGGTGAAACTGGATGGTGCCGATGCAAAAACATTACGTGGTACTTTAGATCAGCTTAAAAACAAACTCGGTCAAGCAGCCATCGTACTCGCGGCAGTCAATGGCGACAAAGTGAGTTTAGTTGCCGGTGTCACCAAAGATGAGACTGCTAGGGTTAAGGCAGGGGAATTAGTTAACCATGTGGCTAGCCAAGTAGGTGGAAAAGGGGGCGGTCGTCCCGATATGGCGCAAGCGGGTGGCAATAATCCTGAGGCATTGGATGGTGCTTTGGCCTCAGTAATACCCTGGATTAGGCAACAATTGGCGAATTAATTGCGTTTGTGCCCGTTCATCTCTTTCAATTAGCCCCTTTTTAGTGTTTAATCACCGGCTTTTCTGCCCAGGCAAAAAAATGGCGCTGATTGTACAAAAATATGGTGGGACTTCGGTTGGCTCGATCGAGAAGATCGAAAATGTGGCAACCAAGGTCATTGCTGCCCAGCAGCATGGAAACCAGGTTGTTGTCGTGGTCTCTGCTATGTCTGGCGAAACCAATCGTTTGGTCGATTTGGCTAGACAGATTGATGACAATCCTGAACCACGTGAATATGATGTATTGGTATCCACTGGGGAACAAGTGACGATTGCCTTATTGAGTATGGCTATCGCCAAGCGCGGATATAAAGCGCGTTCCTATACGGGTTCCCAAGTTCATATACGAACTGATGATGCGCACACAAAAGCGCGTATTGTTGATATCGATGAACAGCGTGTTCGGCAAGATTTAGAAGACGGTAATATAGTTGTGATTGCCGGATTCCAAGGAGTAGATGAGCAAGGTAATATCACGACCTTAGGTCGAGGTGGTTCTGATACAACAGCGGTTGCCATGGCAGCGGCATTAAAAGCAGATGAATGCCAAATTTATACGGATGTAGATGGAGTTTATACTACTGACCCGCGAGTTGTGCCCAATGCACGTCGCTTACAGAGTATTACCTTTGAAGAGATGCTAGAAATGGCGAGCCTCGGTTCCAAAGTATTGCAAATACGGGCCGTTGAGTTTGCTGGCAAATATGGTGTGCCGTTGCGTGTGCTGCATTCATTTGAGCCGGGTGACGGGACATTGATTACCTATGACGATGAGGATACACAGATGGAAGATGCCGTAATTTCGGGAATTGCGTTTAATCGTGATGAGGCCGAGTTGACGATTACGGGCGTTCCTGATCAACCGGGTATCGCTTATCAGATTTTGGGACCCATTGGCGAAGCCAATGTTGAAGTTGATATGATCATCCAAAACGTAGGTGCGGATGGTTGTACTGATTTCACTTTTACTGTGCACCGTAATGACTACCAGAAAGCCATGGATATTCTTAAAAAAACTTCTCAAGAATTAGGTGCACGGGAGGTGTCTGGCGATGATACAATTGTTAAAATATCCCTGGTTGGAGTGGGGATGAGGTCACATGCGGGTATCGCAAGTACCATGTTCAAAGCATTGGCTACAGAGAGCATAAACATCCGTATGATTTCGACTTCAGAGATCAAGATATCAGTAGTTGTTGATCAAAAGTATCTGGAATTGGCTGTTAGAGCATTACATGATGTGTTCCAATTAGCAGGAAAACCAGTAGTTTAGAAGGGTTTAGGAGTTAAAGTTTTTAACCGGTACGGTCGATATTCGAATGAGAGCGTGCCACCGGCAAGGAACGCATAATCAGTTTAGGATTAACACGAGGAGATAAATAATATGTTGATTTTGACGCGACGCGTAGGTGAAACGCTCATGATAGGAGACGAGATTACAGTAACCGTTCTTGGTGTGAAAGGTAATCAAGTCCGTATCGGCGTCAACGCTCCTAAAGATGTCTCAGTTCATCGTGAAGAAATCTATGAAAGAATCAAAAACGAAGAGAAAGAGGCAAAGCAAAGCTAAAATCATGGGTTCTGTCGCTTTACCTTCATAGATTGCAGCTGTATCCTACCCCCCCTTATAATCATTAGCTGATATTTCATAATGTTAGTTGTATTGATGTAGTACAGTTTTGGTATGTTGTATCACTGATATATAATGGTTGCAATTTGAAACGTTCGCCTTGGCCTGTGTAGCAAGGTGATTAGATTTTGAAAATGGATTATTAGCAGAGATATTTTTAAAGCGTGGTAAAAGCTTATTTGAATGGAATCAATTTAGAGTCATTTTAAATTCAAACAATTTGGAGAGATGGCCGAATAGGCTGACCGAATTGCCGGGAGCAATTCGGAACATCGAAGCGTTAGCGAAGATGGTCCCGAAGGGACGAGTACAGGGAGGTACGAGTAAGGCGCGACAAGGAGCGCCGCAAAGAGAGTAAATTTAAGGTTAATCAAGAATTACAATTTGGAGAGATGGCCGAGTTGGCTGAAGGCGCTCCCCTGCTAAGGGAGTATACGGTTTGTCCCGTATCGAGGGT
>CAZPAE010000279.1:0-4695 GCA_964584455.1 uncultured Thioalkalispiraceae bacterium | reverse complement strand
CGTGCCATGGTGACAATATGGCTTCGTTGTGCCTGTTCTTGGTTTGTGACTAATACAAGCTGTTCGCCCTTCATACTATCAGGAATCGCCACAACCGCATGATTTTTCTCTGGCCAAACTTGGGTTAAAAACTCTTCCACTGCAGTTAATGAAACCATTTCACTGCCGATTTTGGCAAATCGCTTAGCACGCCCACAAATTGTGACAAAACCTTCCTTATCAAAATCGACAATATCACCGGTATCGTACCAACCTGGCCCCAATTCACTATCGACCTTAGTAATGACACCGGGATTAGACGCCAGCAAATAGCCCAACATCACGTTGGCACCTTTAACAAACAAGCGCCCGCCCTTCTCAACACCGTCAACCGGTAATAATTTATGCTCAATACCCGGCAATAAATGCCCAACCGTACCGGATCTATTTTCCATCGCTGTATTAAAAGCCAAGACTGGACTAGTCTCTGTTGCGCCATAGCCTTCAAGGATACGAACCCCAAAGCGCTCACTCCAAATACGTCGGGTATCATCATGCAATTTTTCTGCACCGGCAAAGACATAGCGCACACTATAGAAATCATAAGGATGTGCAAAGCGTGCATAGCCTTTCAAAAAGGTATTCGTCCCAAACAATACCGTTGAATTGGTTTCATACACCATTTCCGGCACAATGCGATAATGTAGTGGTGTTGGATAAAAGAATGAACGCATACCTGAGAGCAATGGTAGTAATGTCCCGGCAGTCAGACCAAAGGAATGGAACATGGGTAAGGCATTAAAAATAATATCTTGCGAGGTAAAGTCGATACGGGTCGACATCTGTACACCATTGGCCAAAATATTTTTATGCGATAACACCACTCCTTTTGGTGTACCTTCAGAGCCCGACGTAAATAAAATTACGGCAGGATCAGTAGGCTTAGGCAACTTAGCTTTACTCAAATAAGCCGTCTTAGCAAAACGGGCACTCACCACACCACGTAATTTATCTAACAATCCAACCTTAGCCGCCACATCCTCTAAGTAAATAATCTTAACTTGTTTAGCTAGTTCATCTGCCACTGCTTCCATACGGGCAGCGGTAATAAAACGTCGTGATGTATACACGGTTTTTATTTGTGCAACTTGGCAGGCTGATAATATCCCCTTTATGCCGGCAGAAAAATTTAACATCGCCGGCACACGGGCATGGATCTGCAATCCTAAAAATAACAGGACAGTACCCACTGAGTTAGGTAATAAGATCCCAACATGCTCACCCAACTTATGATCTTTTCTAATCTTATCGCCTAAGATAAAGGAACGCATTAATAGCTGATGATAACTTAAGGGTCGTCGTTCAATATCTTCTACCACTCGATGATCCCGACCATGAATTTTCATGGCATCTAATACGCCCTGGAAAATAGTACGATTGTAATTGCCGGTCTCAAACATCATTTGGGTCATGATATTGGTGAGTTCTTTACCGGCATACTTTCTTCTTTCACGTCCACGAACATCCGCTGGTGCTTGAATTAAACGTGGTGGTAATACAGTAATAGTAATTTTAGGGAACCAACGTAATCGCACCCGGCCACGTAAACGAGAAAATGGTGTGAACTGTGCTCCTTCAATCCGTACCGGTAACACTTTTGCTTCTGAACGGTCTGCCACCAAACCCGGACCATTATAAATTTTCATTAATGCCCCGGTGACCGTAATCCGACCTTCAGGGAAGATCACCACTTTACGCTCCCCTTTCACATAGCGAATTAACGACTTTAATGAAAGCGGATTGGTCGGGTCCATCACAAACAAATTAACAAAGGGTTTAATGAGTCGGGAAAACCAACGCTGTGATATTTGTGTGTTGATAGCAAAGCTTAGGCGGTCTGGAAAGAAACTGCCGAGTAAAATACCGTCAAGAAAAGAAGTGTGATTAGAGACAATTAATACCCGCTTACCTGCGGCATGGTAATGTTCTATACCTTTAACTTCTACCCGATAAAAAATTAGCAGCAATAGTTTAAATAGTTGTTTTAGCATGACTTGCCTCTTATTACCGTTGGGTAAACCCTGTTAAGTAGTGATCAATCAGCGTTTCAATTAACGCCTTCGTGCTGAGCTGCGTACCGATAGTTAATTTATTACTCAAAGCTAGCTCACAGATACCATGCACACTACTCCATAAGGTACGTGTCGCTAATTGATAACTATATTGATCGGCAGCCGGTTTTAGTTTCATTAGTAACTGTTCAACCAGAACAAAGGGTTGCTGTATTCGTTCCTCTAACCATGCAGGCAGAGGCTGGCCATCAGGCAACTGATGGGTAAACAAAAGCGACCAGCGAGCATAATATTGCTGGGCATAAGAGAGATACGCCATGGCCATGGCACACAGTGCCTGCTGCGGTTCATTAGGATACTCGGCTGTCGCTTGCTGCATTTGTAACTGCAATTCTTCCAAGGTTGCTGCATTCACACTGAGGATAAGTTCATCCAGATTCTTAAATACTAAATATAGCGTGCCTGCGCTGTAGCCGATGACTTTGGCCACTTTACGGGTGGATAAGCTATTTGCGCCCTCGGTATTCAATAGCTGGATAGCAGCATCGATGGCCATTTGGTGGATTTGCTCTCGGCTGTGGTCGTTTCGTCGTGCCATAAAATTCTGAACAGTGATTAATTTATAGTAATAAGATATTGAACATTGTTCAATTAAGCAAGGTAGAATCGTGTAGGAATATGCTGATTTTGGATATTTATAGGAAAATCAGTTAGTTACAAAATTAGCTCGGGTAAAAGCTAAATCATCTCTTATTGAATCACTGCTGTAACACAACTTCTAGCTCACTCAGCTGCTGCTGATAACTGTTTGGGTTGTCCCGTTTGAATTTCTCCAAGTTTAGGAGCTTCCACTTTACTGATGGAAAATCTTGATAATCGTAAATCGACCAGTCTGGCGCCAAACGATTCAGACTAAGTAAAAACGCTTTATCGCTATCATTTAAATTAGCTTTTACTGTTTCGACAAGCTGAATTCTAGTCGCTTCATAATCATCATAACTAAACTCAATCGCACTCATACCTTCAAACTGATTATCGAAGGCCACACGCTGATCGAGCAAATTCGGAGCCAGCATTTCATGCGTGGGTCGGTTACTGCTCACCAACCCGAATAGAAACCCTTTCTTTATCTCATCGGTAAAGCCTTCGTTATCGAACAACAGCTTCACATCAAACAAATCTCTTGGGTGCTGCCTATCTAGGGCCGCACACAATTTACCACCATATAATTGTGCCATGGGCACCAGAGGCATCACACAAAAGGCATCAAACTGCCTTTGAGCAGTTTCACATAATGTTGCTTTACTAACCTCACCGAGTAAACCTCGCCCCACCATATTCACTTCAATTTTGATGAGTACACCATGTTCATTAAGTTGAAGTTTACAAACATTGGCTTTATGTTGAACCTGTATTGATGGACGCAACCCTTCAATACGCTCTTTAATGCGAACAAGCCCACTATTAATCCCATCCAATGTTTCTTTGCGATTTGTGATTTCTACGTAGGTTAAATCGATATCAACCGATAACCTTGGCATATCCCGGACAAAGAGGTTAATCGCCGTACCGCCATGGATAGCAAAGCATTCTTCTTTAGCAACTTCAGGTAACACATCAAGTAAAAGCTGAACCTGCTTTTTATAGGCACTGTTCATTCTATTGCCTCCAACTCCTTTGGCACAGTTATTTGGTACTTGGCCACATACACTCCATCACTCACAATAGCGCGTTTGCCGGCCCCCAAATCAACCTTATCCATATCAATATGACTAAACCATGCATGGCCAAGCTTATCGGCCAAGTACAAAAACAGTCGCTTTACCTTCACTGAAGTGCAACCTTCTAGCAACTTTTGCACAGCGATTGGTCTTAGGTTATTAAGCCCCTCCATTAACTCGTACACTTCCATTAACGGTTGAGACTGTGGCGTTAAATAAAGGCATTCCATTATTGCCCGCGCGGAGCTAGATACCTTCACCCTAAAACCCTTATGTTCGATCTCAACTAACCCCAGTTCAGGAGGTAAAAAACGGGTCTGCTTATACTCTATATTGACGCCCCAATTCCGCATTTTATACCAGCGTGGCAAATTCTCGCCTGTGCTAGCAAAAAGTAGAACCCTCTTAGTAGAAAGCGCCAGGTAATGCGCTTTGCCCTGCAGAGCCAACGCGGTTTTACCTGCTGGATGTATGGAAAAACCTAACTGGGCTTGCAACGTATAGACACCGCCCAAATAATCCACTTGATCCCCGTGACGTATCAATGCGCCGGTACCGATAGAATCAAACCACTGACTTTTCTTATAGCGCTTTTGTAAATCAAGGCTATAGCCTTGCCGTACCAGCCACGCTGAGGAGAGTACGATGCCTAAAGGTTGGGAATTAAGCAAAGCGTTTAATTTTGATGTTTTTTTGGTACTCATAGTACCAATTTAGTCTATTTTCTAAACTCAATCAACTAAAAAGTTTAAAAAATATATTTAATTTTGATTATTAAATACGAAGCAAAGTTCAGCCTTTAGTCGGGCGGGTTCATTTACATATGTAAAGGAATTTAGGTGGATTGCATTTTTTTTCGAATCCGGCTCAATTGAGTGGGAGAAATACCTAAATAGGAAGCAATATGATACTGAGCAACTATG
>CAZPAE010000278.1:0-4708 GCA_964584455.1 uncultured Thioalkalispiraceae bacterium | reverse complement strand
CCTACGATCGGGATAAAACCAGTATGGCCCGCTTTCGCATGTGCCCCACTTGCCAACAAGAGTATGACACGCCGAGCGACCGGCGTTTTCATGCCCAACCCAATGCCTGCCCACAATGTGGGCCGCAGGTTTGGTTTGAACCTTTATCCGCACTAGCGCATTCAGCAAAAAATAGTACGGATACCGACCCACTGCTTGCGACTATTCAACTACTATGTGATGGTGGCATTGTAGCGATCAAAGGGATCGGTGGTTTTCATTTAGCTTGTGATGCTACGAACGTACAAGCCGTCAAACGGTTACGGCAACGAAAGCAACGCTATCACAAACCTTTTGCGCTGATGGCACGTGATATTGATGTTATCAAACAGTACTGTGTCATCTCAGATCAAGAGCAAACCCTATTACAAAGTAGTGCCGCACCGATTGTTATCTTAGCAACCAAGCCCCATCAACTGGCGAAAGAAGTTGCACCAGGACAAAACACCTTGGGCGTTATGCTACCTTATACGCCATTACACCATTTATTATTAGCATCATTTGACACGCCATTGGTATTCACCTCGGGTAATGTCAGCGATGAGCCCCAATGTATTGATAACCCTACGGCAAAACAAAAACTGGCTCCTATTGCTGATGCCATCCTCAACCATGACCGTGACATCGTCAATCGCATTGATGACTCTGTGGTCCGAATGATGGCAAATTCACCTCGAGTCTTACGTAGAGCACGGGGTTATGCGCCTACTACCCTCCCATTACCAGCAGGTTTTGATCAAGCCCCGGCTATCTTAGCCTTAGGTGCTGAGTTAAAAAGTACCTTTTGTTTAATTAAACAAGGCACAGCAATACTATCCCAACATATGGGTGATCTAGAAAACGCTGCCACCTATCTGGATTACCAGAAAAATATCGAACTTTATGCACGGCTGTATGAACATACACCGGAATATATCGCCATTGATCACCATCCAGAGTACTTATCCAGTAAGCTGGGACAGCAACGAGCACAACAGCATCATGTTCAGTTAGAAAAAGTATCGCACCACCATGCCCATATTGCTGCTTGCTTAGCTGACAATGCTTATCCCCTCACCGATAAATCTGTACTCGGTGTTGCTTTAGATGGCTTAGGTTTAGGTGATGATGATACCTTATGGGGCGGTGAATTCTTACTGGCCGACTATACCCAAGCAACCCGGCTCGCTTGTTTTAAACCTGTCCCACTATTAGGTGGCAAACAAGCCATGTATGAACCTTGGCGTAATACTTATGCCCACTTAAATACAACCTTGGGTTGGGCTGCGGTAGAGAAAACATTTTCAACACTGGCACTGGTGCAATATCTAAAAAACAAACCGCTAGCAACGCTGGACGCTATGCAACAAAAAGGCATGAATGCACCATTATCCTCGTCTTGTGGTCGGCTGTTTGATGCCGTCGCGGCAGCATTAGATATTTGTCGTGATACTGCCCACTATGAAGGACAAGCGGCCATTGAACTGGAGAACATTACTAACCTTACTCATTTACAACCCGAATACCAATCTTATGCTTATCCTTTTACCATTGATGATAACAAGGGCACATTACCCCAACTCAATTGTGCCCCCATGTGGCAGGCGCTGTTAACGGATTTATCCAAACAAACAGACAAATCCATCATCGCCGCTCGCTTCCAGCTTGGTTTAGCTATAGCGATAAGCAATATGATTACCCTGCTCGTCCAAAATCATACTCAACACGCCATTGATACAATCGTATTATCCGGTGGCGTATTTCAAAACAAAATTTTATTCGAACAAGTGATCGCACAGTTACAGCGCACCCCACTGCGCGTGTTATCACACCAACGTGTTCCCATGAATGACGGTGGCATTGCACTTGGCCAAGCAGTTATCACGGCAGCACGTACCTTGACCACCCAGAGGAGTGAGCCATGTGTTTAGGTATCCCCGGCCAAATCATTGAAGTGACTGATACCGAGAAAAAGCTAGCCATTGCGGATGTATCCGGCGTAAAGCGCCCAGTGAATATTGCTTGTATTGTCAACGAGCAACACCCGATTACCGAATGTGTGGGTGATTGGGTATTAATTCATGTGGGTTTTGCTATGAGCCGGATTGATGAGGATGAAGCTAAAAAAACTTTGGCGCTACTCATGGAACTCGGTGAAGCACAAGATGAACTTGCCATGATGCAATATACCGATAATGGCTCCTAATAGGAGGACAGACAAATGACTGACACCACAAATCAAATTCAATCGCTGTATCCTTTTTTGTATGGTGAGAAAAAAGATCCGCAACAAGAAAATGTTGCCTTACTTGAGTCGGTGAATCAAAAGGCACAACACAGTATCACCGTAAAACAGGACTTCTTTACCCAAAACGCTCAGGCTATTGTGAATATGGCCAAAGACATTGCGCAGATTTACCAACAGCATGGCAAAATGTTTAGTATGGGTAATGGCGGCTCAAGTTGTGACGCAGCACACTTTGCTGTGGAGTTTCAACACCCAGTGACCGCTGGTCGCCCTGCAC
This sequence comes from uncultured Thioalkalispiraceae bacterium, assembly GCA_964584455.1. Classification (GTDB taxonomy): domain Bacteria; phylum Pseudomonadota; class Gammaproteobacteria; order UBA6429; family Thiohalophilaceae; genus CAZPAE01. The sequence continues at coordinate 2,165 of CAZPAE010000278.1, read as the reverse complement.
TACCGGCAACTAACTTGGTCATGGATATGGCCATGTTCAGTGCCGTTGCCAATGATCTGGGTACAAAGCATGTGTATGTTCGCCAACTTGAAGCCCATGCCAGCGTACAAGATGGTTTGATGGGATTCTCGACCAGTGGTAACTCAGAAAATTTATTAGCCGCTTATCAAAAAGCAAAGTCGATGGGAATGCGTACCTTTGGTCTTGCGGGCGGCAATGGCGGTGAAATGAAATCCAGTGGTTTTGTTGACCACTGTTTAGTAGTAAATACCGATTCCATACACCGCGTTCAAGAAGTGCATGTTGCCACTTATCATATTCTGTGGGATTTAGTGCATACACTACTGGCTGATCAACGCGGTAAACTCTACCAAGCTAACAGTGAGGTATCGCCAGCATGAAATACGTCGATGAGTTTCGCGATCCCGCGAAAGCAAAAAGCCTGGTTAAAGCGATTCATGATTTAGCCAAGGATATTGAGATCACGCAACAACGCCCCTTACAAATCATGGAGTTCTGCGGCGGCCATACCCATACCATATTTCGTTATGGTATCGAGCAAATGCTGCCAAATAGTATCGAATTAGTACATGGCCCAGGTTGTCCGGTTTGTGTGTTACCCATGGGACGGGTCGATGATTGTGTGGCATTAGCCGAACGACCTAATGTGATTTTCACTACCTTCGGTGATGCGATGCGGGTGCCGGGCTCAAGAAAAAGCTTATTACAAGCCAAGGCCGATGGTGCTGACATACGTATGGTTTACTCACCTTTAGATGCATTAAATATCGCACGCCAAAACCCAGACCGGGAAGTAATTTTCTTTGCATTAGGGTTTGAAACAACCATGCCGAGCACCGCCTTAACGGTATTACAAGCTCAACAAGAAAGCATGACTAACTTTTCTTTGTTCTGTAATCACATTACCACTGTGCCGACTATTAAAGCCATTTTAGATTCACCGGATATGCAAATCGATGGTTTCCTTGCACCGGGCCATGTCAGCATGGTAGTGGGCGAGCAACCTTTTCATTTTGTGGCAGAAACGTATCAAAAGCCAATTGTAATTACTGGCTTTGAACCATTAGATATTCTCCAATCCATTTGGATGTTACTCAAGCAGCTCCAAGACAAACGTATTTGTTTGGAAAACCAATATGCACGCATTGTCGCGAAGCAAGGTAATTCACCCGGTATGGATGCCATTGCCACGGTATTTGAGTTACGTGAGTTTTTTGAATGGCGTGGTTTGGGTTCTATTGATCACTCGGGCATTCGGATGCGTGATGCATTCGCCACATATGATGCTGAGAAAAAGTTTTCTGTTCCCAATTTAAATATTGCTGATCCAAAATCCTGTCAGTGTGGTGAGGTTTTAAAAGGTGTTATTCGCCCCTGGGAGTGCAAAGTATTTGGCACCCAATGTACCGCTGAAACACCACTAGGTGCCTTGATGGTGTCCAGTGAAGGTGCCTGTGCGGCTTATTATAATTTTGGTAATTTGCCTGAGTTGTTAGCACGTAAAAATACACAGGAGGCTGTAAGCCCATGAATGAGACAGCAACCATAGACAAAGCCCCGTCTAACTCGGCTAACAATGAGATCATCACTCTCGCTCATGGTAGTGGCGGTAAAGCCATGCGTGATCTCATTGATAAGATTTTCGTACAAACCTTTGATCACCCACAGCTAACCCAATTAGAAGATCAAGCCCGGTTTGCATTAAGTGATTTAACTGCCCATGGTGATCGCCTGGCGATGACCACGGACTCTTATGTGGTAGATCCGCTGTTCTTCCCGGGTGGTGATATTGGCAAATTAGCAGTGACCGGCACAGTTAATGATTTAGCAGTCAGCGGTGCTAAGCCACTTTACTTAACTTGCGGCATGATCATAGAAGAAGGTTTACCCATAGACACATTACGCCAAGTCGTCGCTTCCATGAAACAAACCGCCGATCAAGCGGGTGTGGCGATTGTTACTGGCGATACCAAAGTAGTACATCGTGGTGCAGCCGATAAATTATTTATTAATACCGCCGGGGTTGGCATTATTCCACAAGGTATCGATATTTCCGCCCAGCATGCTAAACCGGGTGATTGTATTCTGATTAACGGTTATGTTGGTGATCACGGTGCTGCCATTGTTGATGCCCGTGGTGATAT
>CAZPAE010000277.1:0-4711 GCA_964584455.1 uncultured Thioalkalispiraceae bacterium | reverse complement strand
ATACATTTAGCTAATACGTTGTGAACACCCACAACATCAAATACTGCACGCATCGGGCCACCAGCAATAACGCCCGTACCTTCAGAAGCCGGTTGCATATACACTTTGGCTGCACCATGCTCTGCGGTCATGGGATATTGTAAAGTGCCATCACGTAAAGGCACATTGACCATATTCTTGCGTGCTGCTTCCATGGCTTTTTGAATCGCTGCTGGTACTTCACGTGCTTTACCAGTACCAAAACCAACGCGACCTTCGCCATCACCAACCACTGTCAGTGCAGAAAAACCAAAGATACGACCGCCTTTTACAACCTTAGCAACACGACGAATAGAAACTAAGCGTTCTTGCAAACCATCGCTACTAGTAGAGGCTTCAAAACCTGCCATAATTAAAACTCCAATCCAGCTTCACGGGCAGCATCAGCTAATGCCTTCACACGACCGTGATATTTAAAACCAGAACGATCAAAAGCAACCTTCGTTACGCCAGCCGCTTTTGCTTTTTCTGCGATCATTTGACCCACTGTAGTGGCCGCATCTGTGTTACCAGAATACTTTACCTTCGCTTTCACATCTGCTTGCACGGTCGAGACAGAGGCAACGACATTACCACTATCTTCACCAATTACCTGGGCATAGATATGACGTGGTGTGCGATGTATTGTCAAACGCGGTACACGCAATTCACGAATCTTTGCGCGAGTACGCTTAGCGCGACGTAAACGAGTTAATTTTTTATCCATCGTGTTTACCTAGTTACTTTTTCTTCGCTTCTTTGCGAACAATATGTTCATCAGCATACTTCACACCTTTGCCTTTATATGGCTCAGGTGGACGATAGGCACGGATTTCAGCAGCAACTTGTCCAACACGCTGCTTATCAATACCTTTTACCACTACTTCAGTTTGGCTTGGTGTTTCAATGGTAATCCCTTCTGGCACAGGAAAATTCACTGGATGTGAAAACCCTAAAGTCAGGTTTAAGGTATTACCCTGAGCCTGGGCACGATAACCCACGCCAACTAGCTCTAATTTCTTTTCAAACCCTTCGCTTACGCCGGTCATCATATTACGGAGTAATGCCCGCGCTGTTCCTGCTTGTGCGACTGCACCCGGCGCTTGTGCCGATACAAAGTTAAGCTCATTTTCATTGTGCTCAACCGAAACAGAGTCATGTAATGTATGTTCCATCGCGCCCTTAGCGCCTTTCACATTAATGAGTTGGCCGTTGATATTAACTTCAACGCCTTTAGGAACAGATATTGGTGTAATTCTTGCCATCGCTCTTTGCCTTTACTGCACGTAACACAAAACCTCGCCGCCATAACCTGCCTTTCTTGCAGCACGATCAGTCATAACGCCGTTTGAGGTTGACACGATTGCGACGCCTAAACCACCCATTACCGTTGGTAGCTCATCTTTCGCTTTATAAATTCGCAAGCCAGGACGACTAACACGTCCCATTTTCGCAATCACTGGTTTACCTTGAAAGTATTTTAGCTGCACATTCAAAGCAGGCTTACCTTCGACTTCTGCTTCGGAAAAATCGTTAATGTAGCCTTCGTCTTTCAATACTTTAGCAATAGATAGCTTCAGCTTTGAAAGCGGCATCATTACATCTGTTTTTCCCGCTGCCAGCCCGTTACGAATACGGGTTAACATGTCAGCAATCGGATCGGTCATCATATTGGGTTATCTCCTAGTAATGTTCCGGGTTACCAACTTGCTTTACGCAAACCTGGAACCTCACCCCGCATTGCGGTTTCACGTAATTTGTTCCGACATAAGCCAAACTTACGATAGACAGCATGTGGGCGACCAGTCACACGACAACGACGTTGCACACGAATAGGTGATGCATCACGTGGTAGCTTCTGTAACTTTTGCTGAGCTGCTAAACGCTCTTCTGGTGATAGACTCATATCACTAACTTGTTTCTTTAATTCAGCACGTTTATTGGCATATTTTGCAACCGTCTTAATACGTTTGCGTTCGCGCTCAACCATACAGACCTTAGCCATCAGTTACTCCTTATGCCCGACCTTTTAACGGGAAATCAAATGCTTCAAGTAAGGCACGCCCTTCTTCACCAGACTTCGCCGTTGTAGTAATGGTGATATCCATCCCGCGTAATGCATCGATTTTGTCATATTCGATTTCAGGAAAGATAATCTGTTCACGTACGCCCATGCTGTAGTTACCACGACCATCAAATGACTTAGGGTTTAAACCACGAAAGTCACGAATACGTGGAATGGCAATACTGATGAGGCGATCTAAAAATTCATACATCTGGTGACGACGCAAAGTTACCTTGCAACCGATTGGGTAATCTTCACGAATTTTAAAGCCCGCAACCGATTTGCGTGCCTTAGTGACTACCGCTTTTTGCCCTGCAATTTTTTCCATATCAGAGACAGCGTGTTCCATGACTTTCTTATCAGCCACGGCTTCACCTACACCCATATTCAAGGTGATCTTAGTGATGCGAGGAACTTCCATCACACTGTTATAACTAAACTTGTCCATCAATTGCTTGACGACATTGTCTTTGTAATGTTCTTGCAAACGTGCCATTGATCGTTACCTTAGGCGTCTAATACTTCACCGTTAGATTTAAAATACCTGACCTTGCGGCCATCCTCTAAAATCTTGAAACCAACTCTATCTGCTTTACCCGTAGTAGGGTTAAATAGAGCCACATTTGAAACATCAAGTGGCATTTCTTTATCAATAATGCCGCCTGGAATATTCATATTCGGATTGGGCTTTTGATGTTTCTTTACTACATTTACATTTTCAACCACGATGCGGCCGGTTTCTGTGATGATCTTAGTGACCGTCCCACGTTTACCTTTGTCCTTACCTGTAAGAACAATTACATCGTCGCCTTGTCGAATCTTATTTGCCATTGTCTTAATCTCGCCTACAACACTTCCGGTGCAAGAGAAATAATTTTCATAAAGTTTTCCGTACGTAATTCACGGGTCACCGGCCCGAAAATACGTGTACCAATTGGTTGATTTTGATTGTTCAACAATACAGCTGCATTTGAATCAAACCGAATTAATGAACCATCAGGACGACGTACGCCTTTCTTTGTCCGAACGACAACGGCATTAAATACATCACCTTTTTTTACACGGCCACGAGGAATCGCTTCCTTAATACTGACCTTAATAACATCACCAATACCTGCATAGCGACGCTTAGAACCACCGAGGACTTTGATGCATTGCACGCGACGTGCACCGCTGTTGTCCGCGACTTCTAACATGGTCTGCATCTGAATCATGGTTGTTCTACTCCAAACTCTAAAATATTGACCTAAATAATCGTGGCCTTCTCAACCACTTCGACCAAACGCCAAGCTTTAGTCTTAGAAAGCGGACGACATTCTGAAATCGTTACAATATCGCCTTCTTTGCACTCGTTATTTTCATCATGTGCACGTAGCTTGGTAGATTTACGCATAAACTTACCGTAAACCGGGTGTTTCACACGACGCTCAACAAGCACAGTAATGCTCTTGTCCATTTTGTCACTGACAACACGACCCATTAAGGTACGTTCAATCGACTGCTTTTGCTCACTCATGCTTGATTACCTGCTTTCTCGCGTAAAACTGTTTTTACGCGCGCAATATTACGGCGTACATCCTTCATTTGATGTGGACGAGCTAATTGGCCAGTCCCTTTTTGCATGCGTAAGTTAAATTGCTCACGCAATAGCTCAATCAATTCTTTATTCAGTTCATCCGCGCTTTTATCGCGCAATTCACTCGCTTTCATTACATTACCGTCCGGGTTACGAAAGTAGTTTGTACTGGCAATTTCGCCGCCGCTAATTGGAATGCTTCACGTGCAATTTCTTCACTGACACCTTCCATTTCATACAACATACGGCCTGGCTGAATCTGAGCCACCCAATATTCCACACTACCCTTACCTTTACCTTGGCGAACTTCCAATGGCTTTTTAGTAATGGGCTTATCTGGAAATATACGAATCCAAATTTTACCACCACGCTTAATATGGCGTGTCATGGCACGACGAGCAGCCTCGATTTGACGTGCGGTAATGCGACCGCGTGTCGTAGCTCTTAGGCCAAACTCACCAAAGCTAACTTTATTACCGCGTGTCGCGAGACCGCGATTACGCATTTTGTGTTGCTTGCGAAATTTTGTGCGCTTCGGTTGTAACATTATCTACTCCTCACCAGGGCACGCTTATGCAGCGCTGGCCTCTTCTTCCTCTTTTCTACCAATTACTTCGCCCTTGAAGATCCAGACCTTCACACCAATGATGCCGTAGGTTGTTAATGCTTCAGCAAAGCCATAATCAATATCTGCACGTAATGTATGCAAAGGAATACGTCCTTCACGATACCATTCTGTCCGCGCAATCTCTGCACCGTTTAAACGACCAGAGACAGTTACTTTAATACCTTGTGCACCTAAACGAAGTGTGTTGGTTACTGCACGCTTCATAGCACGACGGAACATAATCCGACGTTCAAGCTGCTGAGCAATACCTTCTGCAACTAATTGCGCATCAAGTTCAGGCTTACGCACTTCTTCGATGTTAATGTGAACAACAGGAAGCCCCATCATTTGGGTGACTTCATGACGTAAGCGTTCAATATCTTCACCCTTCTTACCAATCACCAAACCCGGGCGGGCAGTGTATATAGTAATATTGGCATTGCCT
>CAZPAE010000276.1:0-4714 GCA_964584455.1 uncultured Thioalkalispiraceae bacterium | reverse complement strand
TGTGATCGTCACTTCAGTGGCCAAAATAGGCGTAATCCCCGCGTCTTGTGCCATCTTGATCATGGTAAGGATATTTTGTTTTGTTTTCTCCAGCTTAGCGTTGATCAAATCAGGCTTGGAGCGAAATATATCGTTAATGAAGCCCCAAATGATGACTGCTTTGGGTTTTAAATCCACCACATCGGTCTGGAATCGAGCTAATATTTGGTGGGTCTCTTCACCACCCACACCCTTATTAATCACCTTAAAACCCGCTAGTTCCGTCGGCAACCAACCCTTAGCATAAGAAGCCCCGATAACCACAACCTGATTAGATGTCACCGCTGTCTTTGTCTCAGGTGACAGAGCCTTCACCGGTTGCCCCAAAACGAAAAATAATAAAATGAAAAATGAAAAAATGTATTTATTCATGCTGATTTGCATGGCAGCCTCACCCGATAACTCAACTTTATGTAAAAACACCCGTTACATAGACAACAGTTCATTCTAAAAACAAAATTAAAACCGAGCAATTAAATATTAAGTCCTGATTAGGTATAATTCATCACACTACAAAAACAAAAGTATTGAAAATATGAAAGTCCTATGGATATCGCAGAATATACCCTACCCGCCTAAAACAGGTGTATTACAGCGCAATTACAATCTGTTACGTGAAGTCGCTAAACACGCTGATATTCACTTATTGGCCATTTTCAAAGAAAACGTCATTCCTGTTGATTATGACGTAGAGGAAGCAACCCGGGAATTACTCAAATTTTGTAAACAATTAGAAATTGTTCGCTTACCCATTGAGTCATCCGCATTAGCACTTTACGGGTTAGCATTCACCAGTTTGTTTACTCGTGATCCATTAAGTATTAACTGGGCAAAATCCAAAATCATGGCACAGCAATTACAAGCAATGCTAAATCAAACTGATTTCGATGTTATTCATTTCGATACCATTAGCTTAGCCGTATACAAAGATGTAGTTGGTGATATTCCCAAAGTGCTTAATCATCACAATATTGAGTCACACTTATTACAACGTCGCACTTTAGTCGAACAGAACCCATTAAAACGATTTTATTTCTCGTTAGAAGGTAAAAAACTCGAACAGTTTGAAACCAGAACCTGTCCTCAGTTCGACATGAATTTCACTGTATCCGAGTTAGACAAAGATCGATTACTAGAGTTTGCACCGGGCACAAAAGCAGATGTAATCGCCAATGGTGTAGATATCGAATACTTCTCACCACAAGCGGTTGAAACCAAACCCGGTAGCGTGATCATGGTCAGCGGTATGAACTGGTATCCTAACCGTGATGCCGTGTTATACATGTATGAAGAAATTTGGCCAAAGCTATGTGAGGTTTATCCCGATATATCTTGGGTTGTGGTTGGTGCAAGTCCACCAAAACAATTACTTGATTTAGCCGAACAAGATAAACGCGTGACGGTGACTGGCTTTGTAGATGATGTACGCCCTTATTTAGCTGAAGCAGAAATTTATCTTTGCCCCATGCGTGACGGCGGTGGTACACGACTTAAGATATTAGATGCCTTATCCATGGGCAAACCGATCGTTTCCACCACCATGGGCGTAGAAGGTATTGCCGTCACCCCTGAAAAAAATGTCCTCACGGCCGACACACCTGATGAGTTTGTAAAGCAAATTGGTCGGCTACGAGATGATCCCGCGCTACGCCAACAAATCGGCCAAGCCGGACGACAATTTGTCATCGACACATATTCATGGGAAATCATTGGCAAGAAACTCGCCAATATTTATCAGTCATTAACTAAAGAGAAAACGTAATTTATGAGTTCAACCAACACCATACATTTTGCTGCCGTCGGTGACGTTTCATTTGGCGATCACCCTTTGTGCGTTGGTTTCGGCTCCCATAGTACATTTAAAAAACGAAATGCAGGCTTTCCTTTTCAACATGTCATCGAAGATCTGCAACAAGCAGAACTATTATTTGGCAATCTTGAATGTACGCTTTCAGAGGCAGGACGGCGCTCTGGTGATTATCACTCAATACAAATGCGTGGCCAACAAAGTGATATTGATAGCCTCACCCAAGCTAGCTTCAATGTTATGAACATGGCAAACAATCATGCCATGCAACATGGTAAACAACCCTTTAAAGAAACCGTCGCATTACTACAGCAACACAACATCCAACCCTGTGGTGTTAACTATGATGACCATCTAAAAGGTATACCGGTTATTACTGAAACCAACGGTATCAAAGTGGCCTTTTTAGGCTATTCATTACGACCTCGACAATATTTTGAAGAAGCCCCACTCTATACCGAAGGTAATTACGATAATATCGTTGCTGATACAGCATCAGCCAAACAACAAGCTGATATTGTTATTGTTTCACTGCATTGGGGTGAAGAGTTTATTACTCGCCCTGCGCCTGAGGAAATACAACTCGCCCGGGCAACCATCGATGCAGGTGCATCCCTCATTGTTGGCCATCATCCACATGTTCTCAGGGGCATGGAACATTATAAAAACGGTACTATTTTGTATAGCTTAGGTAATTTTGTCTGTGACATGATGTGGGATGAAAGTCTACGCGAAACAGCTATTTTTCATTGTGATATTGATAAAAATGGCATTAGCAATCCCCGTTTCACTGCAGCCTATATCAACAACTCTTGCCAACCCACCATTTTAACCGGTGAAGCCTCTAGTGCATTACTCAATAAAATAGCACAGCGCTCTGAAGCAGCAGCGCAATATAGCTTAGAGAACATCGAAACAAAAAGTGCCAGTTACGTCGAAGAGGCCGATGATATTTTACGGATCATTCGTAAAAAATCGCAAAAATACTTCTTGCGTAAAATTTGGAAATATCCCCCTATGGTGCTTATTCAGCAAGTACTACGCTATATTTATAATCGTGTTCACGAGCGCATTGCTGCGCCTTCGCAATAACATAAGCTAGAATACTGTATTAATAATACGCAGCATAATATGCTTGGCTTGGTAAGTGATTTTTTTTGCTATGCTGTTTTGTTCATGAATCTCAGTAGGAAATATGTTATTTATATCCACCAACTTAGGATAACTCCCTAATACTTTCATACCCCAATAATGTCCCCTGCCAAAAAAAGAGTCAGCTGGATAGCGAACAGGCAAACCATTTTCAACGATCTTTTTTGCACCTGATGCATTAATTAAATAGCCTAAGGATCCAATCGGAAATTTGGGCGACAAGGTAAAGTTAACAATATTGTCGGTCAGCTGTTCATAGCCATCAGTGCGATAAAACAATTGTATTAAGTCCCAATCTTCAGGTAATTGCTTGAGCAGTTGCTTTAGATTTTGAATAGCACCAGGTGTAAAGGTCACATCATCTTCTAAGACCATTGCGCACTCTATACCCTGCTCAACAATCGCCTGTGACACTTCAATATGACTTAAGGTACAAGCGATCTCACCCAAACGCAGTGGCCGATCAAATGCTTCTCGTGCCACTTTTTCAGAATATAAACCTTTCTCCACCAACTGATCAAAAGTTAGCTGCAAACCATCGATCGCAGGAAACAGAATAGGTTTAATACCTAAGCGTTGCAAATAACGGCTCATAACTTCACAACGCCACTGGCTACGCTTAAGGTTAATGACAAAAACAGGGTAATGAAAAAAGCTACCTAACCTATCCTCAGAAGGAAGGCGACGATGATAATTGCGAATTGTGCTTATATATTCGCGAAAGTCGGTAAGCAATGCTGCAATCCCCAAAACACATCCTCTATTTTTAATTACAAATCTCGTTAGGCCGAATTAAACCGAATAAAATCATGGACAACTATGAACCCAGTTCCAAAACGGATTATTAGTGTGGGCATAACACAACGAAAATATACATTAATAACAATAATGCAAAGGGCTTCACACTTTAATATAAAAGCACAGTGATATTACTTAACAAAGAAGAGGAGTAATACGACTTATAGTTTTCTGCATTTAAAGGAATGTTAGTATAGAGGTTATTGATTTAGGTTATTCACTTGTTTCATATTGCAATAGAGACAATTCTTACACTTACTCGGACTATTACTTAGATTTAGAGAAAAGCAAACCAACCGCTTTAATGGCAATTTGCTTCACTTGATAAGTCACTTTTCTAGCCCACGTATGCTGAGCATGAATCTCAGTAGGGAACATATTATTAATGTAAACTAGTTTTGGGTAAGCTCCAAAGATTTTCAGCCCCCAGCGATAACTACGCCCAAAAAAAGAATCGGCTGGATAACGAACAGGTAAACCATTCTCAACAATTTTCTTTGCGCCGGATGCATTAATTAAATAACCTAAAGATCCAACCGGCATTCGAGGAGAAAAGGTAAACTCGACAATATTATCTGTTAGCTTTTCATAATTATCTGTTCGGTAGAACAACTGAATGAGATCCCACTCTTGTGGCAACTGGGTTAATAATTCTTTCAATGCGCTGATCGCGCCCTCAGTAAACGTGACATCATCTTCTAAAACGATCGCGCGGCTAATGCCCTCTTTCACGATACGTCGGGAGACCTCAATATGACTTAAGGTACAAGCAATCTCACCCATTTTTAACGAGCGGCTAAATGCTTCATGGGCGGCCTCATCTGAATACACACCATCACGAATGAGCTCTTCAAGTACTAACTTCTGACCATCGACTGCGGGGAAAATGGTTGGCTCATGGCCTATCTCGTGAGAAGA
>CAZPAE010000275.1:0-4728 GCA_964584455.1 uncultured Thioalkalispiraceae bacterium | reverse complement strand
CACCATGGTGGTACTCTCATCCACTCTATCTAAGCTGTCTTTAATTAAAGTATGAATTTCTTTGACGGCATCTGAACTTTTCTGGGCTAACTTTTGGACCTCTGTCGCTACTACCGCAAAACCACGCCCTTGCTCACCAGCACGCTCAGCTTCGATAGCCGCATTTAATGCCAATAAATTAGTCTGGAATGAAATATCATTAATCACGCCAACAATATCTGCTACTTTTTTCGAACTTTTCTGTAACTCTGACATAGCAGAGATCGTTTCACCCACCACTTTCGCACCATTTTCCGCGTTCTCCCTAGCTGTTTGTGCTAAGTCTTTGGCTTGTGTGGCATTATTAGCTGTTGCTTCAGACGTTGCGGTCATTTGTTCACAGGTTGCCGCCAACTGTTCGGTTGCCGCTGCCTGCTGTTGGCTAGCAGAGTCAATTTGCGTCACCACACCATTCATGGATTTGAACACTTTCACAAAGGCTTCTAACGAGTGAGTCATGTCACCGATTTCATCTTTCCCTGCCGGAGGAATAACCATATCGGTTTTACCTTGACTTGCCTGCATCATAATCTTGGATAAAATACGCAATGGTTTGGAAAACTTAAGATTAGAAAAATATACTGCAGCAAGTGCAATTAAAATACTTACTACTACTAAGACACCATCTGTTACCCATTTACGCATATCCATTTCAGCTTCAGTTTGATGCGCTACAATGTTTGCACTGATATGACTGGCTTTATTAATATCATTGGCTAAATCATGGGTAACTTTTGACATATGATGCACAAGGTCATCAATAGCCTTACTTTTCGGCATATCTCCAGTAATGAAATTGTCTACTGCGCGGCCAAATGCCTGGTTGCGCGCCAATGTCATTGTTCTTTTATTACTTTCGACAGATTCAACGAATATCTTCTCTAATTCCCCTGAATCATAAATCAATATAGCTAAGTCTTTCCCGTTGGTTTTTTTCAATTTACTAAATAGTGCTCTTTCTTCTTCCAACGTCATATACTGGCCTGTAGCACCATGTCCATCACTGCTAGCGTGACCCTGATCGTTTTTATTATCGTACGCCTTTATAGATTTAGCATCCACGCTCTGCGCTGATATTAGTCCAGCGTCTTTAAGATGTACCTGTATTTCTTTGATTTCTTTATTAAACAATGCTAATTCTTTTTTGAATTTATTATGCGCAGCACGCACATTACTGGACTGACTTATATCTTTATTTAGCAGCATCAATTGTAACGATTGTTGCACCGCTACCCGTGCATCGCTAATTGCTAGCATTTGATCTTTCATATCGTTAACTAACATACGCACTTTGTCAGTCTTGGTATCAAATGCATCCCTATCTTGTACCGTTTTGTGAAAAACATCGACTGTACTACTGAGGCTGTACATTGTAGCGATCAGGATGAGGACAATAGGCACAGTTACTAACAAAGCAATTTTTGCAGTAACACTTTTTGAATCCATAAAAGTATCGAGCATTTTCATTGTTGTATTCCCTTTGATCTAGAGGATCAAAACTCGTAACAGCACAACGAGAAGAGGATGAGTATTTCCGGTATTAAGACCATCGCCTTGTTGAAACCACAGCTTAAGAAAGGGAACGTGCAATATGCCTTAAATACGGATTAGTATTGAGGTAAAAACAAACCAAAATACTCAGAGAATGTATCGTCTAGCCAGATAGTGACTTTAATAGCAAAATGGGCACTTATCACTTATAAGTGATAAGTGTTTACGGTAGGGTTAAGAAAGATAAGCGCTACAACTATTCACTTGACTCAAAATAGGGTTGCCCTTCTTCATCTACAATACAACTGTAAAGCACTGAGGTAAAACGTTGATATTCAGCCTCGTCTTCATCATTTTCGAGATAGCGACGCCAATCACTTTTTTCCAAACAACTTTTAAGCTGGGTTTCTACTGCATTAACACAGGCTTTTTCTTCCTCACACAGGTCGATCAACAAATACTCTAATGTTTTTCGAAACGCAAACTCTTCGGCTTGCTGTTCTGTACACCCCACCAACATAACAAACAATAAAATCACAATACTTTTTTTCATTTTAACTACCTTTCAACTACATCGAGTAAGTGTAAGCACCTAAACATAGCGATTTTAGATGATAAATCCAATACAAAATTAAGGTCATTTCGTTCTAAATGACGGTTTGATGACCTTATGACTTTATATATAACACGAATAACCTGAAATTCAGATTACCATGAGTTAGGTCAACTCTAGGTCACAACAAATATTAGAATTCACTAATATTTAAAATTACACTCTCCGCTTCTTGTATTACTTTATCGGAGGGAAAGATGTCCTACTTAAAACAACTCATTGTCACACTATTACTTGGCTTCGTCTTGATCAGCCATACTCATATCGCTTCGGCTGATACTAATGCTGCCACGCTGACCACAGACATTAACAACCTTGTTGCCAGTGGCAATGACTTACTAGCACAAATGGCATCCATCTCTTTGAGCATGTTTAACATGAGTAACAAATTAACTGCCTTAGACACCGACATGGATGCGTTCAATAGTTCCGTTGCTACCGTTTTCTCAAGCATTGATGGCACTAGCTCACTTACGTTGACCAATGAGTTGCTAATGAGTTTGCAAACACTATCGACAACATCTGTAGCACTGACCAACGCCATGGTTGCATTAGCAAATCAAGTAATGGTGTTATCCCCCGCCACCTTCATGACAACTTTAGAGCCTAGTTTATTCGCTATGTTACGTTTGTCTGATGATATCGGTACTATGGCAAATCGTATTTTAGAAATGGCCGATAAGATTTTAATCATGGCAGATAACATCGGCATCATGGCTGATCGTATTTTAGCTACGCAAATTATTCAAAGTACTAATATGAAGTTAATTATCGATGCGATGTTAACAACCCAGCAAAACTTATTATCGTTATTTAGTCTTTATAATTTATAGCTAGGTGACACCCAGGCCTTATAGGCCTGGGTGTTTTCGCTAAGCCAATTGATCATCGGCTACCGCATAAGTAGGATCTTCTAGTACATTCACTTCTACCAAATCACCAGCTTTTTTGAGTAATTGTCGACATTCTGCACTTAAGTGTCGTAGATGTAATGATTTACCGGCTTTAATGTATTTCTCTGCTAAGGTATCAATGGCCTCAATCGCCGAATGATCGGCCACACGGGAGTTTTGAAACTCAATAATCACATCATCGGGATCTTGCTCCGGATCGAATAATTCTAAAAAGCTTTTCACCGAACCGAAAAATAAAGGACCATTTAGCTCGTATACCCGTGAACCATTCTCATCATCATAACCTTTCACATTAATGTGTTTCGCATGCTCCCAAGCAAAAGCTAATGCAGAAACAATCACACCAATGACCACCGCCATGGCTAAATCCGTAAACACGGTGACTGCTGAGACCAGGATCAGGACAAACGCATCGGTCGTTGGAATCTTACGAATAATCCGCAAACTCGACCATTCAAAGGTAGCCAGTACCACAATGAACATCACACCCACTAATGCTGCCATGGGGATCTGCTCAATTAACGGTGAAGCAAATAAAATAAAAACTAATAAGAATAAGGCCGCGACAATTCCAGATAAACGCTGGCGTCCACCGGAGTTAATGTTAATCATACTTTGGCCAATCATGGCACAACCACCCATACCACCGAAAAAGCCCGTCACGGTATTCGCCACACCTTGGCCTATACATTCACGGTTACCACGTCCCCGGGTATTGGTCACTTCATCAATTAAGGTTAAGGTCAATAAAGATTCGATGAGTCCCACTGCCGCCAAAATAAATGAGTACGGTAAAATAATATAAAGTGTTTCAAGGGTAAAAGGCACTTCGGGAATCGCAAACGAGGGTAGATCACCTTTGATACTGGCCAAATCACCAACAGTAGCTGTATCAAGCTGAAAACCAATAACGGCTAAACTCACCACAATAATCGCCGCCAACGAAGACGGAAACGCACCCGTGAGTTTAGGCAAATAATGGGTAATCAACATGGTCAATAAGATGAGGCCTAGAAAGATATAAAGATTCGCCCCTGACATCCATTGCGTAACGCCATCTAATGAGGTGGTTTGGAAATGTTGTAACTGTGCTAGGAAAATAACAATGGCTAGACCATTCACAAACCCTAACATCACTGGGTGCGGCACGATACGAATAAACTTCCCTAAACGTAAAACACCGGCCATCATTTGGATAATCCCGGTTAACACCACCGCAGCGAATAAATACTGTACTCCGTGCTGCGCAACGAGCGCCACCATGACCACGGCCATGGCACCGGTGGCCCCTGAAATCATCCCTGGTCGACCACCAAAAATAGCCGCCAGTAACCCCACCATGAACGCCGCATACAAACCCACAATGGGATCGACACCGGCAACAAAGGCAAATGCCACCGCCTCCGGCACTAAAGCCAGAGCCACGGTTAACCCGGATAAAATCTCATTTTTAAAGCAGACCCGACTGGTACATCCGAGTTGAAACATAGAAACCTTCTTTTATTTGCCTAGTAAAAAGCCGCGCACTATATCAGGAACAATTCTCTGATGTCACTATTTGTCCAATAAATGTTACGCTAAACCCCGTAAACACCTGCCCAAACTATCGGCCAAATGGCCATTCTCTAGAGCCTATTTTGTTTGAAAACAGATGTGATTGTTTGTCTTATT
>CAZPAE010000274.1:0-4742 GCA_964584455.1 uncultured Thioalkalispiraceae bacterium | reverse complement strand
AAGGAGATAAATAGTTTTTTTACGAAGCTCATAGCGAGTCCCTTCTTAAATTTAGCCTAAGTATTGATACCCAATAAAAAAGCAGTCCTAAAACTGTATAGTAGTAAGCTTTATATGGTTAACTTTCTTTTGCGCCCTAGATAAGTGGCAAACAAACCTGTTAATAACAACAAATAAGTGCTGGGCTCATCTACAGCAACAGAACGATTCACTGTCGCAGTACCATTCACATACACGCCAGTACCACTGTCATCATCACCATGAAATAAACCACCGATATCCTGTTCACTGATGGTGAGAATTAATTCCCATGTTTCGCCTGCAAAAATATCGCCTAGCTCAAACCCCAAAGCCAGTGACACATCGTCTTCTGAGCCTGCTGCTACCCCATTGGCGTTATCAAGCGCACCCAAAAATAAGTTGTCATAGATATCCCCGAAGTCGAAACCCGGCTCATCAATTTCCCAACTATCCGGGTTAACATCGCTACTACCGGCACCGGCAACAGAAATAAGTTGTCCATATTCATTAAACGAGCTGTTTAAATCAGGGTCAATCTCACCGTCAACATAACCAAATACACTGACGTTGCTCAGTGTTGAACTTGAGTTATTAGAAAACTGCCAGGTTAGTTGACCAAGGCCATTAGCATCGAGACCATTAGTAAACGACAAACTCACATCAGACGTGGCGAAGTCATCCAATACACCATCGAGATATCCCAAAGACTGTGTACCAATAGAGGAAGAATGCACAAAAGTGCCAATATCATAGACTTCATAAGCCTGTGATTGGAAAGAAAGAAGACTGCTACCCGCTATCAATGAATATAAAGCGGCACGTTTAAATAACGATGATTTTTTCATGAGAAACCCCTAAGTTGTTACGTAACCGGCACATAGTATTTATCGTAATAAGATGACAACGCGGGGATTGCCATTGGTTTTTAAAATAAACTAACGGTTTTATGTAACGGTTTGATGAAATTGCGATGCACTGAAACGTGCAATACAAAAAGGAAAACATTTTTTCAAGATACAAAGGTGCAATAGGCTTTGATGTTGCACCCCAGACATCTATCGACGAATGGCAAAACTGCGCTACCCCAATGAGCACTAAGTTCAACTTAGTTTTCACTACCCTCTCCCTGTTATCCCTGTATTACAAACAGCCATCATATTCGCTATTTGCGCTATAAAATTATTATGCGCCTAAATTAAATCAAAGCACGGAAGAACAGCAAGAAGTAAAGTGTAAAGAAATCTAACACCCAGAATGGCAAAAGTGTCAGACTAAATTTGTCATGTTTATTCTAAAATAGTTATAAAACAAGGCAGTTAGTACAACATGTTAATGTTTATTGAATAACAGAATAACCCACCACAACAAAAAAACATTTATTTTAATATAGCTATACAGCAAATTCGATCTAGCCGGATTGTGTCAAATAATATAAAGGCTATCACCTTCTCCATCTAATTAGACTCAACAAACCAGATGGTCGTTAATTAAAGTTTCTATTTAACGGATGTGGAGGTAATGTTTTTATGTTAGAAGGGTCTAAACAATACTGCCTGAGAGCATCAGCCACAGATTTTGTAATTATTTTATCCGTATCGGGTGTAACAGATTGAACAGGTAATGTATCGAAGTTAGTCACTTTATATAAAGCAGTATTGTTATAGGAACGATAGAGATCTCTTTCCGCTTTTAATATTGACTTATCCGTTTCCAGATATAGATTCAAAAACCACGTATTTGATGGCAAGGTAAGGCTACTAACGACGTGTTTTTGTTTATCATCAAACAGCGAAATAGCATTAGGATGGATTTTTTCTTCTATATCGAACAAATCAAACACTGTTTGGGTTAAGTCGATTGTTTCTCGAAGCTTTTCATCAACCCCTTTTTTACCAGTGTTGTATACTAACATCAAAACCTTTGTCACATCTTCGTCATTGTGATACCCAGAGTAGACCCTACCCTTTCTAAATATTTTCCCATGATCGCTTGTAACAAGTAGTATAGTATCTTTATCCCATCCGTTGTCTTCTAAGAAGACTTGCATTGATTTAACGATATTTGCGAGAGCCAAGTTTTGTACAGTTCTAGTTTGATCTGCCATACTCCGAATTACTAGTTCATCAGACTTACGATATGTATATTCATTTTTATCGATATATTCCAGTATTTCTTTTTGTTCTTTTAGTAACTTGTTATGATCTTCCCACAATTCAGCTTGCCGTTCATCTAACCGCAGCTGCCAGTTAGCTTCCGCATCGTATTTTGTATGAATAAGCAAGAAAAAAGGTCTGTTATCCGAGTGTAACTTTGAAACTTCATATTCAAAATAGGATTTCATATCTGAATATTCGTTTTCTTTGTATTTTATGGCATTGTAGATTAATTTTACTAGTGGAGAATCATTTTTGCGTGTACCAGTGAAACGATAAACGTTATAGTCTAAGCCCATGAGGTAGGCAAGCTTTGAGATCTGATGATTCAAATAATTTGATCTTAGGCCTTTATATGCGTTTATAGTAGTAGCTTCAGGAATACCACTAGGGTGCATAGTACTCCAACGTGTATTAATACCGTGTTTCTGTAAAGTTTCTAGGATATTGGTTCTGCCTTCAATATTGTAATTAGCGTCATTTTTAATTGACTCGTAACATTTTGCACCACTGTAAAATGTTGAAAAATAACCTGTGGTATATGTGAAATTCGTATAAATATTTTTAAATAAGAGACCCTGATTTAAAAAATCATTCGTTTCCGGCGTTCCACTCTCTTTAGGATTGTATACGGGTAGTTGGTAAGTCCCGAACCCATCCAGAACAAGCATAACCACATTCTTTTTACCACCCGAATCACCAACGAGGCGCTGCCAGTAATTCGGCATAGCAAAATAAAGAAAAACAGCAATACATGTAGGAAAAGTAATCTGGGCAACATTACTTAATAACGGTCTTGATAAATTCAAATTCAGCAGAAGTGGAATAATAACTAAAGAAAATATTAGCAGCCCAAAAAACCACTTAGAATATTCTGTTAGCTCATGAAATGGGCCATAAGCTGTTGCAACAAAATTAAATGAAAATGTAAAAAAAATCAAACCAAGAAATGAACCAACAAATAGCAATGTAAGTTTTTTAATTAATCTTTTTGATAATAAAACATATGCAACAGACAAGAGTATTGCGGGTGGTATAAAGCTTAAAATCGACAACCCCAAAAAGAAGTGAATGAGACTACCAATATCGCTTTTAAATAGCAAATTATCATTGATGACGCTAAATATGCAGGTAATGATAACAAGAATCAGAACATAGAGAAGTGAAAAGAGTTCATAGAGTGTTACATTTTTTTCGTGCAAATTATTATTCTCCTTGTATCTCTATCAGAATCAAGCACATCAAACTCAAAGTACTGACTTAGCGCATTACAAACAGTGTCAAGATTGTAGTTTATCGCCCGTCCATGGTCTAACAAGGAATTATTATCATCATCCATTGCAACATACTCAAAAACTAAATATTTAGTGGTTAATTGATTAAATATTTTCGCAATACGTTCGAAAGTTTGACGACCATTAATATGTAAGTGATGCATTAATGCCAATGCAAAAACCATCTCGGATTTAGCACGTACCATAAAAGAAGGGAATTGATCATCAAACTGCCCAAACGCGGGCGTTGGATTTAGGATATCAACAAGAAGTGGAGTAATAGATAAATTGTGTTTCTCAGCAATATGAAAAAGTAACTCAATACAGCCTTCATCAGCATCTATTGAAATAACACTTGCACCATGTTTTGCAGCCAAAATCGAAAATTTACCTGCATTACAACCTACGTCAAGTACTGTCTTCGGGGTTAGCTTTTTTAATATACTTTCAATAATCTGCAGCTTTTTATCAACATTGATATCCTGATTAATTTCTTCATAGTAATTCGTCCAATTAGTTTTCGGTGGTTTTAGTCTTATTGCTTTTGTTTTGGCTATAAGGTCGGCGAAGAATTTAGTTCTTATTTTAGGAGCGCTATTGCGTTTTGCCGCATCTTTCATACTTTGCTGTAATTTTTGCTTCATTGCATTATTGTTCTGTAACCGCTTAGCTATAGCATAAGATAACTTAGTCCCCATAAAATTCTTAGGTCGTGATAGTAAGTCCTTAGGACCTAATAAGTTATTATAATCTTCTATAGATACGCCATTGATAGTATCGAACAATAATGCTCTTGCAACCTTCCCCTTCCCACTTGAGTTTAACCATAACGGGTAAAGAAAAAAATTAAGATATTGCTGATAGGCTTGCCATAAATAATGTCCCGAAATTGGCACAATAGATGTCAGATCCACCATTATCGGTTTAGTGCCAGTGAAAATGATATTCCAAGGGTATGCATCTTGTAATGTTCGATTAGATTCTGCTAATTGTTGGCAAAGTTCCAATGTAAGAATTGCCGCAGTTTTTAGCATGGTTGGCGGCCATTCGACACAATAACTAACCGGATCAATTCGCTCGTGTTCTATGACCAGTTGACAATTTTTTTCAGGGATAGAATATCCAGATACCTTAGACTGAACAATGCCCGGAGTTTTTCCAATCAATGTAGTTGTACAATCTTCTTCAATTAGATTTTTGTAAAAGTCTTGTTGCTCAAAATGGATACCACGCAAAATTCTACCTTGAAACTCAAAAAGAAACCCATTTGGATCAACATAGCTTGCACTGGATA
>CAZPAE010000273.1:0-4757 GCA_964584455.1 uncultured Thioalkalispiraceae bacterium | reverse complement strand
GAGACTCAGCTGCCGCGGCTCAAGTCCGTGCAAATGACTTCCTCACATCCTCGCCGACGTCCGCTATTGCGTCGTCAAGCTTCTTGGTGAAACGGTCCTTAGCCTTCTGGTCCTTGACCATGACGTAAGGCATGCGACTCATCGCATCTGCAGCGCTATTCGAAGCGCGAGGAATCCACTCGTACGCAACCGACATGTTGCGCTCTTTCGCAGTGAACCGAACCCTCTCAATAAACAAGCGAAGCTTTTCGTTCGTGCAGCGCCAATTTCCTTGGAGCTGATTGACCACAAGCTTGCTATCAGACCGCACCAACACGACGGGATTCTTTTCCAAGCTAATAACGCCTAGAGCCTTGACACCATCAAGCACAGCTGCGTACTCAGCCTGATTGTTGGTAACTCCTTCACCTCGACCAACCTCCAGGTAGCCGCGACTTACAAGCGCGCCGGCAGTGTCATAGAGCACCCAACCGGCAGTCGCCCATCCACCAGGGTTACCGCCTTCAATAGATCCGTCTGTGTAAAGTACGTAGCTCATGATCCCAGGTGATAGACTGCGTCTTCGTTGAGAGTGATGACCTCATCAGCAGTCTCGTAGAGTTTCTTGCTGGCGCTGCCACTGAACGTGAGAACCATAGTCTCCTTGCCATTCTGCTTCAGGTGCCTAAGCAGCTGAGCGAAGTCGCCATCACCACTCACCAACGCGAAAACATCGTACTCATCGATCTTCGACACAGCGTCAATAGTCATGCCGACATCCCAGTCCGTTCTCGTAGGACGTCCACCAGCCTTGTCGTACTTCATGAACCGCTCGCGGATATTGAATCCGTAACCGCGGAGGGCGGTGTAGAAAGCGTGATGTTTCTGCTTCGGATTCGTCACGATGTATGCCACCAAGTGCTGCTTGACACTGAGCGGATGCACGCGGGCGGGAATCAGCTGACTGAGAACCTGAAAGTCCAGGCGTGCGTTCGAGCCGTATTGCTCGCGACACGACTTCCACAAGTTTGAAACGTCACACGCAACGTATATGCGTTTCGTATTTCTCACTTTTCAAGATCGTTGTCACACTTGCACTTGAGTACGTTCTTCTTGCATTTCGGGCAGATGGGGACAGTAGGCTTCGTCTTAGGCATAGTTGGAATTGATTTCCTCTTCACGAGAAATGAACACAGCAATCGCGTCATACCCGTGTTCATGAACACCTCGCGGCTTGATGTCTTCGAACAGCTTCTCCACACCTGGGAAACGTTCTTTCACTGCCGCTTCAATGTCTTTTTTGGATGCAGTCTGCTCTCCGGTCAGAACTTTCTTCAGCTCTTTGGGCTGAACTTGCATCACAGGTACATCCACCATCAACGTCACAGCCGACACAACGCCCCAAGACTTGCCCATGAGCTGCGCTGCCTTGGAACTCTGGCTACCTGACTCCGCCTCCGCGTAGACCACAACAGGCTTCCATGCGTGCAGGACCGTGCGCAGACCGTTGGCGATCTCCTGCGAACAACGGTGGTTGTCTTCACAAACGTAGCCATCCTTGCCCTTCTTCGTGACGATGACTCCGACATCCCTGACAACAGGTCCGTCAGGACCAAGTTCGATTACAGCGTAACCGGTATTTCGAAACGAAGGGTCTAGTGCGACGACATACGGCACTACACACCCACGATGAGACTGTTCTCTTCTTGACCCAGAAGCTTGAGAACACTCTCGAACACTTTCTCAGGCTGCGTGCAGTTCGCAATCTTAAGCAGCGTGCGCAGCTCTGTGAGTTGCGTAGGGGAGAGAGGAGGACCGACAGCCAGAGGCTTCTCAACCACGAGAGTCTCGATGGTCTTCTTCTCTTCATCAATCCGATCTTGAATGATGAAGTTGTCCTCCAGGAACGTGTTAAACCTGTGACTGTTGGTCAGCTGAACGAAAATGCCGATCCAGCGGTCTTTCGCAGCGTCTGAAGCTGCTGCCAGGACTTCCTCAGGAATCCGTTCGTCGCCATCGGACTCGGGCGCCCCTGCCAATACTCGATTTCTCATTTCATCAGACACAATCTCACTCCTAAGAAAAAACGTAGACACAAAGCTGTTTTTGCGCTGCCGACGGAGACACGTCGATCAATCCGTACTGCCTACCACGGGCAAGAGACTTTGCGCGTGGCCTGGTTACCTGGGCGTCATGCCAATCAGGTCCAACGGCCGGGCTCCTGCCTGCCTCACAATGGTCTACGAAATTGTTGAATACCCATTCTCAAATGTAACTAAAATCTCTTCGGGGAACTGGTCTCTCAAGTGTGTACTATGAGTGACGCAAAGTACAGTCTCGTAGCGATCCAACACTTGATGAAGAAGCTTGATGACCAAATCTTCGCCCGTCTCGTCAAGGTTCTCGAACGGCTCATCAAGGCCTCTGAACTTAATCGACTTCTGCGATCGAGCTGCTGCCAGATCGGCAAGAGCCCAGCCGACAGCGATATCAATACGCCTGCGCTCGCCATCACTGTTTCCGTGGTAAACGTCGGCGCCCTGCTCATTGAACGCCTTGACTTGGAAACGATCTCTCCACTCACCGCTAGCTAGCTGGGTCTGCGTAGAGAACTCAATTTTGATGTCGCCACCTGAGATGATGTCTGCGTACAGCTGCGCTTGCTCAGTCAAGAATGGAATCACGTTGTCCATCAGGTAGGATTTGATGCCCTGGTTGCCGAACCCGTGATCCCAGTACTCCAAGTGCTGTATCTCAATCGCGAGAGACTTCTCGCGATACTGCAGCACCTTCAGATCCTTCTGTAGACGCTCTAGCTGCGCCTCAGCGTCGTCAATCAACGAACCGTAGGGGTCAGACTCCTGTGCGAGCTGCTCAATCTCTTGCTGGAAATTCCAAGCCTGCTGTTCGAGCTGACAGATAAGCGAAAGCGAGGCCTGCCGCTTACGGACAGCTTCGGACGTGGTACGTATCTGGGCGGACAAGGTGGACCACTCGGCTCCGATACTGCCTTCTTCAGACGCCAGTGAGTCGAGTTCTGCTCTTTCTGCTGCATCAAGATCCGCGCGCTTCTTGCTTGCTCGTACAAGCGTCTCCGATCGGAGTTTATTGATTTGCCCCTCCCAGACAGCCACATCCGCTTCTGCAACTTCGACGGTGAGCACCTGCTTGCATGTAGGACATGGTTTGCCCACAAGGGTGTCGAATGTCTCGATGCTGTGTTGAAGCTGCTGGATCTGACCCTGCGCTGTGCCCTCAAGACGGGACAAGTTTGATCGCTTAGCAGAGTAGTTACGAGTGACCTCAAGGCGTTGAGTCTGGACATGGGAACGGCGTTTGCCGAGTGCTTCCTCCTTAGCCTTTAGATCTTCCTGCAAATCCAGAAGCTTGTCCAGTCCAGTATTGGTGTATATCTCCTCAATCTTCGCTTCACAGTCAACCTTCTTACGAAACAGTTGACGCCGCTTCTGATCTATGATCACAGCGTGCGATGCTTTTTGCGCGAGCAACTTGCTCAGCCGAATCTCTGTATCACTCACAGTTGCGTGATTGACGTTCAACGCCGCCACTACCTCAGCAACCGCTTGGCGGCTCTCCGAGAGCCGCTTCTTAACCACTTCGCGCGCCTTGGAAAACTTCTCAATCTGGAGAATGTCCTCCAACACAGCCTTCTGCTCACGGTCAGACATCTGTGAAAACGGCCGCGTGCCGTGCCACATCATGACTGACTGGGTGAACGTCTTGACGTCCATCCCTACGATCGTCTGAATCAGCGCTTGCGTGTCAGCGTTCGTGCCCTGGGTAGCGTCGGTGCCGTTGACGGTGAGTTGGATGTCGTTGGGCTTTTTGGCAGATGCTTTGCGAGTTCTTCTAATTTCGTAACTTGTGCCTGAATCTTCAAGTACAAGCTCAACAAAGCAATCAGAACCAACAGATCGATTGACAACAGCATCTCCTCGGTATCCTCGCATGGTCTCGCCGTACAGAGCCCAAACAATAGACTCCATGATGGTGCTCTTTCCTGCCCCATTGGAGTCAGCTCCTTGTGAATCGGCGTTACGTCCAAGAACTGCCACAAGTCCGCGATTGTCAAGGTCCACACGCTGCGATGGCGAACCGTACGACAGAAAGTTTTGAATTGTGACATGGGTGAATTTCACTCGGTCACCTCGTCCAATATCTCGCGTCCGATCTGCATGAGGTAGTCATCGTCCAGCCCGTGCGTAGCGTGCACGCCTGATCGAACGTATTGGCCCATGACCTCAGAAAACGACGCACCAGGCTTCACCTCAATGCGAGGCTCTGCCTTCGTCGATTTCTTCTCTTTGGGAGCTGCAATCTCAAGTGACCGGCACGCGAGTATTTCTCGCATCTCGTCAATGCGTTGATCTGTCCACACGTCGCGAGAAACCAGACGCACGTAGCAGTCGTCAGTGTCAATCGTTTCGAAGTCTGGCGCCCAATCAGCGACCTCGACAAACTTGGGAGCTTTCAGTGGAATCTTACGGTGCGTCTTCGCTTCCGCATCGTAGATGAGGAAACCGCGCCACTGGTCTCGGTCGCCCCAGTTGTGCTGCAAGGGCGCACCAATGTACCAAGCGTTCGGAGCGATTTGCTGGTGCAGGTGGTAATGGCCCAGGTACACAGCATCAAAGGCTTCGCAATTGAGGTCCTCGACACCAGCATCATGTGGGTTGATGTACACGAAATCAGATCCCACCTTCGCACCCTGAATGCCAAGGTGTGCCAACATAATCTTCGGCACTTTCGACATTGGA
>CAZPAE010000272.1:2661-4774 GCA_964584455.1 uncultured Thioalkalispiraceae bacterium | reverse complement strand
CATGTAAACCCCATGCATTGGCCAACCTGGTGGCCACCGGCTGTACGGTATCACCAGAATTCTCAAGATACCAAGCATGTTGCGATAAACCATCCCGCTCAAAAGGGCGCAAGCCTTGGCTGCCAGCTCTGGCCGCATATTCCCATTCCGCTTCGGTGGGTAAACGATATTGAGCGTTTTTATCCTGCTGATTCAGTTTCTCGATAAAATCCTGTACTCGATACCAACTGACTCCCACTACGGGCAATTGCTGCCAATCATCCCGTTGCCAATGACTATCCGGCCCCGGTTTGGTCCCCATCACTGTTAACCACTGCTGCTGTGTGACTTCAGTTCGTCCCATCAAGATTGGCTTATCGATGAAAACACGATGGGCTGGCGTCTCATCCTTAATTTGTGCACTGTCGCCGGAGGGTAACTCAAACAACGCAGCCGTTATGTCTTGGGTACCCATGATAAATTCACCTTCGGGCACAGGCACAAACTGCATAGCGAGTATATTGGTATAGGGTTGATTAGCTGCGGTGGCAGACAACACGTATAAGGATAATATGTATATCAAACTACTACGCACAAACATGATGACACCTTTAATATATGTACTGACGACTTACTTGCTATACGTGCGACCTCACTAAATAGATGCATAGACACAAGAAACGTTCCTGCGAATTGAGCCTAGCCTATTGAATATACTTATATATATGTCTTGGAAAAGGCCTGTGGCCAACATGACCACAGGCAAAACATGTTTAGAGACGACAGCCTTCGTCGTCACACTGTCCTGATGCCATCGCTGCAGATGCCGCCACCGCCTCTTGTTCCGGCAATGACATATCGGCTGGCTCGGCGATTAAGCGGCCAATCATATTGCCCACTTGCATATCATGTAACTGACCAAAATGATGATGGCGAATACGCCCAGCCTTATCAATCAACACCAATGAAGGCGTGCCTTGTAAATTCAACTTACGCATTGTTTTTGGTATCGGATGTGTACCCGAAGGTTTGTCCACTGCGATAGGAAACAACAAGCGATATTCATGGATAAAAACCTGCAGGGCATCCACCGTCATCACATGATGATGTTCGAATACCGAATGTAACCCAATTACTTGCAGCTCATCTTGCGAAAATAACTTATGCATCGATACAGCCTGCGGTATACCGTGCACCACACAACCGGGGCAAAGCATTTGAAAAGCATGAATGGCCACCACTTTGCCGCGTAATGCTGGTAAAGTCAGTGGCTCGGGGGTATTGAGCCATTGTAGTGCCTCAATGTCTGGTGCCATTACAGTATGTTTTATCATGGGAATCTCTCGTCTTTGTCTAGAAAAGTAGTGACGTCCTTGTCCAGCTATGACTACTTATTCACTTTACCTGGCAAACTTAAATCGCCCGATGCCACATCCATTACATTTACTACACATAACAAAGGCGCATGAACACTTTCGTTAACCCGTAAACCCGCGGTCACACCATCAAACATGCCTTTTTTCACTACAGTGATATCTGAGAATGGCACACGTACTTCCACCACATCGCCATTGAAGGTAGGTTGCCAGCCTGGGCTATCGAGTAGAATGGGTAAACCTGGCCAGGTTTTTGGTAAGCGCGGTTTCGCCCCTTTCGGAATATCGACCACACCTAATGCGCCTTTGCCGCATTGATCGTTTGGCTTTAATACCACCCAATGGCTATGCCATACATTACCGTCATTGGCCGTATCACCATCACCATTTTCATCAAACAATGGGGTGTCATCGAAATCTGGGTGTGCGGTTACGGCGAGCGCAAGAATACCGGCTTTCTTTTCAAAACCGACTTCGTAACTATCGATGGTGGTCGGCCATACATAGGAAAACACATGGCTACCGGCTAGCTTACCGGTGGCGGTCGGCTTGCTTGCTCCTGCCTTACCCGACACCCCCATATGGAAGATGGCGGTATTCCCTTCGGTGGTAATTTTGGTGTGGATAATATCGTAAGGGGCCATAACACCACTGTTAACCGGTGCCTTAATACCACCTTTGTGCTTACTGTGTTGATCATGGGCACAAGCGGTACTGGCTAAACTACCTGCGGTAACCACAGACGCGACCATAAGATG
>CAZPAE010000272.1:0-2646 GCA_964584455.1 uncultured Thioalkalispiraceae bacterium | reverse complement strand
ATAATTACTCCTTGCTTGACATTAGTTTCGATTCGATACTTTTCTAGCTTTACATACCTATTGCCCCTTGTCAACAAAGTTTCGATTCGATACCATGAAAAATATGAACACACTCATCATGCAAACGGTTTTGGAACGGCTGGTTAGTCTGCTGCGCTGCGAAATTCGCCATCACCTGGTTGAACATGGCCTGCAACCGGTGCAATTCGACGCGCTTTATTACCTCTCCGTTTGTAATCGCTATTCCGATACCCCTAAAGCTGTCACAGAATTCCTCGGCTTAACTAAAGGCACTGTTTCTCAATCGATTAAAGTATTGGAAAACAAAGGCTTAGTGGTAAAAATACCCGATAAAGAAGATAAACGAGTGACACATTTACAGGTCACGATTGAAGGCAAACAGCTCATTGAAAAACTGATGCCATCGGTGCTACTCAATGCTTATTGCGAAGAATCAGGCCAACAAGAACAACAAGCTATCATTGATATGCTCACCGGTATGTTACGCCGCATCCAGGAAATGCATGGCTTCAAAACCTTTGGCCAATGCAGCACCTGTACCCATAATCTGAAAAAAAGCGAGCGAGAATATTTCTGCAATTTAACCCAAGAACCGCTCACGCCTGCTGAAACAAAACTCATTTGTCGCGAGCACGAACTCCCACAAACCTAATCATTGAACAAGCTGCTTTCCTACTTGGGCTTCGAGTACACTAGGTGCATGTACGCAATTCGAATGCTTCTGATAGTTTGTACCATCCACCTTAGCTCGGGATTCACCTTAGCCAAAGATGGCGTTGTTGAGCAATCGCCACATCAAGCATTTTTAAATTTACTGGCCACACAACAACATTGCCGCGCCCCCGGCTACAACACCATGGCGCCTTACTATCCTCGCTGCCAAAACAGATTGCTTTCTGAGTTAGCGCAATTAAAACAACCTTCACAGATGGTTCTCAACGCAAGCTTAAACTGGTACTGGTCGAGCAAGCCGCGCGTGATGGCTAATGAAATCATGCAAAAACGGCTGTTTAATCAATTGCAATCCCCTATCTTAGATGCCATTTTAATGGAGAAGCGCTATTTGCAATCCGCCATGGAATTTGCCCAAATCCAATATCGGGTTAACCCTAACGCGCGCCAACATTGGGGTATGTTTCCTACTCGCAATCACCATCAAAGTATCGAAGAGCTATTTCATTTAACCTATAACTTACCTGCCGGTAGTGATGCCTATGCCGGTGGTTATATTCATCAAGATAGATTGTATGGCTCAGCCGCACGCATGCAAGGCAAACGTACAGAACTAAACCGGCTTATCGGTCATATCTTGGGATTTGTTGGTCGTGAGCCAACAACACGCCGTCGCCAACAAGCCACACCTATCCCTAATAACGCTACCTTCTGGGACACCTTACACCAAGTCCAACTCCAAGCTTTCAGTAAAAAACAAGGTTGGGCCCAAGTCATTAACCCGCTGGAGAACAAACTCAAACAGGTTGCCGACATATACCAGCAGTGGTTACGACACGATCTTAAGGTAAAACATTTTTCACAACCCGGTCCCGCCAAACAATTTATCGAATATATTCGTTATCAGAATATTCATACTCAACAACATCATTATGCGGCATTTAGTTTAACCACTAAACCCAATACCACTATTACGTTTATTGATCTCGGGCCGGCAAAACCCATCGATGGCTTAGTCACCCAGCTACGCCAACGTATCTTACTCAAACAAACTATTCAAAAACAAACAACACAATTAGCTCGTTTATTGCTCCAACCTTTTACGACAACACCCACTACCGCAACACAAATTATTATCTCGCCAACGGGATCATTGAATAACCTGCCATTTGCCTTGTTAACGCCCGATGAGCAAACCATTGTTTATAGTGATAGCTGGTCTATTCTGATCCAACAGTTCTGGCAACACGCTCAACTACCAACACCAACCCAAACAACTTCGGGTATTGTGCTAGCCGCACCCGCTTATGGCGGTAAAACAATCCCCATTGTGGCTGACTTAACTATTATTGGCTTAGAACGGCAAGCCAGTACCACCTGGCCTAAACTCTTTACCCCACTGGCTTATACTCAACAAGAAGCCCAAACCATTAGCCAATTAAGTCCGGATAAAATTACTTTGTTAACAGGTCAAGCAGCCAATGAGTTTGCTTTGTTTGAACGTAATCATCCCAAATTTATTCACATTGCCAGCCATGGTTATTTCTTATCTGATCAATGGCAACAACGTGATAATTGGCCGCAAACATTTCGTGAGTCCACTCGCGGATATTTAGCCACACAAATTCCCAAGGTCTCCCCACCACTGAACTCAGGCTTAGCACTAGCCGGTGCAAACCAACTCAATAGCGGAAAAAGCGTTAATGCTTTTGAAACTGACGGCTTATTAACAGCAACCGATGCCGCATCACTTAACTTATTAGGCACTGAGTTAGTTGTTCTAAGCGCATGTAATACTGGCTTGAGTGATACAACCCATTCGTCCCATTATTTTAGTAGCGTCGGTGATGGTGTAAGTAATTTGCGTAGCGCCTTTCGGCAAGCTGGCGCACAGAATGTGGTGATGAGTTTATGGCCAGTGGCCGATAAACCTACATGGTGGTTTATGGAAGG
>CAZPAE010000271.1:0-4790 GCA_964584455.1 uncultured Thioalkalispiraceae bacterium | reverse complement strand
CCCATGCAATAATGTGCCTAATGGTTTAATGACCACTTCTTCTTGGCCAATTAATTCATCGACCAGGAACCCAACACGTTGGGTTCCTGACTGCACCACAACAACATGGCCTTCGGAGGGTAACTCTGCATTGGAATAGCCATTGACTAACCAACGACGTAAATAATATAGCGGTAATGTGCGATCGCGAATCACAACAACTAATTGACCATCGACCACATTGGTTTTGGTTAAATCAAGGTGGAAAATCTCATTCACATTCACTAATGGTAAAGCAAATAATTGTTCTTCTAACTGCACCATTAAGGTTGGCATAATCGCCAGTGTTAATGGTAACTTGATGCTAAGCCGACTGCCCTTACCTAACTCTGAATCAATTTCTACTGAACCATTTAATTGGGCGATACGGGTTTTAACCACATCCATACCCACACCACGACCCGATATATCTGATATCTGTTCTTTGGTAGAGAAGCCTGGCATGAAGATTAAGTTATAGGCTTCTTTATCATCTAGGCGACCCGCTGCTTCGGAATCCATTAAGCCTTTTTCAACGGCCTTTTCACGCAATACATTGGCGTCCATCCCCTTACCATCATCTTCAATGGTTAATAGAATATGATCACCTTCTTGTGCCGCGGTTAATACCACTGTGCCTTCTTTTTGTTTGCCCGCTTGTTGTCGTTCATCGGGCATTTCAACACCGTGGTCCACTGCATTACGGACTAAGTGCACCAGGGGATCGGCAAGGGCTTCCACCAAGTTTTTATCTAAATCGGTTTCTTCACCAATCATTTCTAAGCGAATTTCTTTTTTCAGGCTACGTGCTAAATCACGCACAACCCGCGGAAAACGACCAAACACTTTTTTGATTGGCTGCATGCGGGTTTTCATCACCGCCATTTGCAAATCGGTAGTCACCAAATCCAGGTTGGCCACCGCTTTTAACATTTCTTCATTACCACTGGCAGCACCTAACCGATCAATACGGTTACGGACTAACACCAACTCACCCACCATATTCATAATGTCGTCGAGTCGTTTGGTATCGACGCGCACAGTGGTTTCTTGGGTAACCGGTTTATCTTTTGGCTTTGATTCGGCCGGTTTGGCGCTAATGGTTTTTTTCGCCGCAGCAGGTTCAGCCGCTTTTTTCTCAGGCGCTGCTGTCGCTGGTTTTGCTGCTGCAGGTTTTGCCGCCGCTGTCGCTTTATCCGCATCAACCTCGGCTTTAAATTTACCTTTACCGTGTAAGTCATCGAGTAATGACTCAAACTCATCATCGGTAATATCATCACTTTCAGCCGGCTTCACTGCGGGCTGTGCATCCTCCGCCGCCGCAGGTGCACTGGCTTCAGCTTCTTTATCTGAGGCTGAATTATCGCTATTGAATTTGCCTTCGCCATGTAGGTTATCCAGTAAGGCTTCAAATTCATCATCGGTGATTTCATCACTCTCGGGTGCGGCTGCTTCGGGTTTCGGTGCATCAGCTGCCGCCGGTGCCTTTTTATTATCAAGCGCATCTAATAGTGATTCGAATTCTTCATCGGTAATGTCAATGTCATCACCGTTTTCGGCTGATGCAGCCGGTTGTTCTGCCGCTGGCGCCTCGGCTTGTTCTGCTGGCGCTGCTGTTTCTTCTTCTGCCGCTGGTGCAGCAGCTTCACCACTTAAAATCGCTTCTAGGGCAGCAACCAGTGAGGGATCAGCGGCTTCGGGGTCTTCGCCATTACGCAGACTATCAAATTGGGCATTAAGAATATCTAATACCGGTAATACGGTATCCATTAATTCAGGGGTAACTTGCCGCTCACCATTACGCAGCATATTAAAAACGTCTTCAGAACGGTGACAGATGATGACCATAGGCTCTATATTGAGAAAGCCAGCACCACCTTTAATAGTATGGAACCCGCGAAAAACTGCATTAAGCATATCCATGTCGTCGGGACTTTGTTCCAAGTCAACCAACTGTTCATTGAGCTGCTCAAGAATCTCACCGGCTTCTACTAAGAAATCCTGTAAAAGCTCGTCATCCACATAGTCACCTATATTTGTCGTGTTACTTGTTGTTAAACCGTAGTATTGTTAGAAGCCTAAGCTTGATAACAACTCATCAACTTCATCCTGCCCTGAGACAGTAGTACCACCATCGTTCACACCCGGGACCACAGGCCCTGCTAAATCTTCTTCTTTTTTCTCTACCGATTTTTCTTGCCCACCGGTCAATTTAATAATCTCAACTAAGTTAGACTCTACTTGTTCTACTAGCGTAATTACTTTCTTAATAATCTGACTAGTTAAGTCCTGAAAGTCCTGCGCCATTAATACATTGTTTAATGACTCTTTTATCTTGCCAGCATCACCGGTATTGGCATCAAAGAAATCATCTAAGCGTTTTGCTAGCTGTTTAAATTCATTGATGTCCATATCGCGTTTTTTAAATCGTACCCAATCATCATGTAAGGTACTCGAACGCGACTCAAGCTCTTCGCAAATTGGCAGTGACTCCTCTACTGCAGTCAGCGTACGGTTTGCTGCTTGGTCTGTCATATCGATCACATGGTGCAATCGCTGGCGCGCATCGGGAATCTCTGATTGCGCTAAAGTATTTAACTGCTCATCACGACCGAAAGCAGTAATCGAATCGTGTAGCTCACGGGTTAGCTTTCCCATTTCCTTATAAATATCTAACTCGCGTATATTAGCTAAGTCATCAAGTACTTCACGCGCACCAGATTCATCACCACGCTCTAATGTCGCTAGTAGATCTTTCACACGAGCAATGTTGTCGTCCGTAAGAATCTTCTTCTCTTCCATCTAGATTCACCTTTCAACCTTCGATGCGTTCGAAGATTTTGTCTAGCTTTTCTTTGAGTGTTTGTGCAGTAAACGGCTTAACGATATAGCCATTCACCCCAGCTTGAGCGGCTTCTACAATCTGCTCACGTTTT
Source organism: uncultured Thioalkalispiraceae bacterium (assembly GCA_964584455.1). Classification (GTDB taxonomy): domain Bacteria; phylum Pseudomonadota; class Gammaproteobacteria; order UBA6429; family Thiohalophilaceae; genus CAZPAE01. The sequence continues at coordinate 1,836 of CAZPAE010000271.1, read as the reverse complement.
TGCTCCGCTGTTACCATCAACACCGGTAAATCTTTTAAATTGTCATCTGCTCGAACGTTTTTTAATAAATCGATACCTTGCATACCCGGCATATTCCAATCGGTCACTAACAATTCAAAACCACCCCCTTGCAACATAGGCAATGCAGTGGTGCCATCGTCAGCTTCAGATGTATTATTAAAACCGAGATCACGAAGTAGGTTTTTGATGATGCGTCGCATCGTAGAAAAGTCATCCACGATGAGAATCTTCATATTTTTGTCCACGAAATCCCTCCAGATTTCCTGTCCTAACTAACAATTACCCGCAGGTACTTAACCCATGTGCTCTTAATGAATAGAAGTATTTAAAAGCACATGAATACTATCGGACGGGTCACAAAAAGATTTAATAAAGCGTGTTGTTGGGGAGGCAAAAAAGGGGTTTTAAAATAGGGGGATGGCTAAGTTTTAACCTGAAAATAACGGACTCAATTCAGCTATTTTCATTTAAACGATTGGCCATCCGCGCCTGTAATCGGATTACTGCTTGTGAGTGTATTTGGCTGACACGGGATTCACTGACGCCCATAACCGCACCAATTTCACGGAGATTCAATTCTTCATCGTAATACAATGCCATCACCAAACGTTCACGTTCGGGAAGACTAGCCACCGCCTCAGAAATGATACGTTGCATATCTTCTTTCTGGAGGCCATCCAAAATGCCCGGCGCATTATCCGATAAATTATCCAATAGGGACTCTTCGCCCAGCCCCATATCTTCCACGCTCAGTACTTTGTGATAACTATTGTCTTGCAGGATCTTATAATACTCTTCCAATGAGATATCTAAGGAACGGGCAATTTCTGTATCCCGCGCATCACGCCCTTCCTGGTTCTCAATTTCCCGTACCGCTTCGGCTACCATGCGTGCTTTACGATGCACAGAACGTGGTGCCCAATCATTTTTACGTATTTCATCGAGCATCGAGCCACGAATACGAATACCGGCATACGTCTCAAAACTCGCACCTTGGCATTCATCATAATTGCGCGAAGCTTCGAGCAAACCAATCATACCGGCTTGAATCAGATCTTCGAGTTGAACACTGGCTGGTAAACGGTTAATGAGATGACATGCAATCCGTTTCACCAGTGACGCATGCTTTTCGACTAAGTGGTTAGGCGAATTAGTTTGTTGTGATGCATACATGGCTACCCCGTTCATGACACTGCCTCTATATTATCGGTTATAGGTTGAATTAAACGTTCTACAAAAAACTCAAGGTGCCCACTGGCAGCAGCTGGCATGGGCCACTTTGTGATTTTATCCGCCAGGGTCGCATAGGCTTGGGCTGCTTTACTTCGGGGAAAGGCCTCAACTACCGCACGCTGCTTCTTAACGGATTTCCGTAAAAATTCATCTTCTGGCACGTACCCCATATAGTCTAGCGCAACATCCAGAAAACGATCGGTTACTTTTAAAATTTTGTTATATATTTCACGGCCCTGTTGTGCGCTATTAGCCCGATTCGCCAAAATCCGGAACCGGAAAATACCGTGTTCCCGGCTCATAAGCTTAATTATTGCGTAGGCATCGGTAATCGAGGCTGGCTCATCACATACCACCACCACAATTTCCTGCGCGGCCCGCGAAAAGCTGGTCACCACATCGGAGATACCCGCGGCGGTATCCACAATCAACACATCCACCTCATGGGATAATTCACTAAAGGCTTGGATTAAACCGGCATGGGCTTCCGGGCCCAACTCTGCCATTTGCTGAATACCGGAAGCCGCTGGAATCACTTTGATACCCGAGGGCCCGGTGACAATGACTTCTTCTAAATTACGT
>CAZPAE010000270.1:0-4792 GCA_964584455.1 uncultured Thioalkalispiraceae bacterium | reverse complement strand
AGGTGCCATACGAAAAAATCACCGCCACGATCCGGCTCGTACTCAATAATATGTCGAATAGTAAATAACTTTGCACCCAGTTTGATAGGCTGACCGGCTTGCAAGTCAAGTGCCTGCAATAAGCGTGGCTCAACCCAAATATCCCCAGCCTTAGGCTGGCCTTGCGCTTGATAGGCTTGACCAAACGCCGTATCACTGATGAGTAACTCACCCCGCAGCGGATAACCGGCTTCTACCACTTTTACTTCGACCATTTGCACCGCATCACCGGCAGCAATCACACTGCGAAATAAGGCCATATCGGTCGTGGTTAAGTTTAAGTTTTTGGCCAGTGTTTCACGCTCAGCGGCAATAGTTTGTGCAGAGGTAATTACAAAGTCAGCGGCCAATAGCTCGCTGGATTGTTGGGTAATGGCTTTGTTGACCCGATCAGTGAAAAAGTTGACTGTGGTAATACTGGCAATACAAATTAATAGGGCAAGCCCTAATAAACTAAGCTCACCGGCACGCCAGTCTCGATATAAAAAACGCCACACTTGTTGCCACATTATCTGCTCACACCCACAGCTTGGTCAGATAACACTTCTCCTCCAGCCAATTCAATCACCCGTTCGCAACGCTGGGCTAATTTCATATCATGAGTGGCAATAATCAAACAGGTTTGCTTTTCACGGTTTAATTCAAAGAGTAAATCGATCACCGTTTGCCCGGTGTTGAGATCGAGATTCCCGGTTGGCTCATCGGCTAACAGTAAAATAGGATCCACCACAAATGCCCGTGCAATGGCACAGCGTTGTTGCTCACCACCGGATAACTGATTAGGGTAATGATGTAACCGATGGCTTAAACCGACACGCTCTAAAATAGCCAGTGCCTTTTGCCGTGCATCTTTGGTATTAAAGATTTCCAATGCCAACAACACATTCTCATATGCGGTTAAATGTGACAGTAACTGGAATGACTGGAAAATAAACGCCACCTGCCCTGCCCGTAACATGGCACGTTTATCTTCATCCAATGCGGTGAGTGTTTGTCCATTAAAAACAATCTGCCCGTCGCTGGGTAAATCTAAGCCTGCCAATAATCCAAGTAGGGTTGTTTTGCCAGAGCCGGATGCACCAACAATAGCATTGGTACTGGCGGCACTAAATACCAAGTCAATGGTCTTAAGGACTTGTAAGGGTTTATCACCACTTTGCAAATATTTACTGATATGATCGGCGTGAAGAAAGGGGACTGTACTCATGCGTTACCCATTGTGGCTAATACTATTTTCTATCCTGCTTCCATTAAATAGCAGCGCAAATACGCCAGAAAAACCGGCAATTCTTGTGGTCGGCGACAGTTTGAGTGCAGCCTATGGCATTGCTCACAAATCCGGCTGGGTCTCTTTATTACAGCGACGACTCACTGAAAAAGGCTATCCTCACCGCGTGATTAATGCAAGCGTCAGTGGTGATACCACCAGTGCTGGATTAGCGCGTCTACCCCGGGCTATCAGAACTCACCAACCCACCATTGTCATTCTAGAACTGGGTGGCAATGATGGTTTACGCGGCTTGCCACTCACCCATATGCAGCAAAACTTAGCGAAAATGATCACGCAAATAAAAGCCGCCAATGCCAAGGTATTGCTTTGTGCTGTACGCATTCCACCTAATCTTGGACCAGACTACGCAACGAAGTTCCTTGCCACTTATACTCAATTAGCCACTAAACACGATATTCCCCTTGTGCCTTATTTACTCAAGGGAGTCTCCGATGCCGGGTTGATGCAAAAAGACGGTATACACCCTACTGCGCAAGCACAACCCTTTATCTTGAATAATGTTTGGCCGCAACTTGAACTATTGCTGCGCTAATTTTTCCGTTGCCAGCTCATCAAAAGCCTGAATCAATTCATCTAGGCGCTCGTTCAAATGGCGTTTTTGCGCTGTCGTTAAGGTAGGCGATATAGCTAAGATGGCTTGCTTAATCACATTAAGATTATGTTTTAGCCCTGCCTGGTAAGCTTCACTTTGGTAGCTTCTCGGCTCAGATAATAATACACCAAGCTGGGTCCGTTTTTCTGCTAGTGAAGTGGTCTGCGTTAATATACTGGCTAGCGCTTGTTGCCAACGGCGACGAAACTCAAGCCGTCCTTGGTAAATAGCTTTAAACTGCTTAGCTCGGTCATTTAATAAGGCAGTTTGCTCTGAGCTTAAGTCACCCAACCAACGTTCGAAATTTTTAACTAAATTATCTTGTCCACGTTCAAGCCGTTCCTCGTCGCTTAAGGCTTGTTCTTGCTTTTCAATATCGCGGTTTTTGTCCTGCATATTTTCCAGTAATGCATCAATTTGCGCTTTATCTAGTGATACAAAGGTATCCACTGCAATGGGCACCACTTGCCCTTTTAACGCATTCCAATGCCCAACAAAGGTAGTGCCGATCCCCTCGAGCTGCTCAGCAGTCATACCTTGTTCGGTATAGGTTTTAAGCTGACGCAGGTCGGCACTATAACGAGGTAGCTGGGTATATTGATGCCATTGGTGCAAGTCGGTAATTTGCTTATCCACCTGCCACATTTGATCTTCGGTGAGATCAATATAGTCTTCCACAAAAGCTAATAAAACAATATCAAGTTGTTTATAAAGCGTTTTAACCGTACATGCAGAAACAAAGAAAATGAAAAAGGAAACAAGAAAAACAGAACGAAGTGGTTTGGTGAGTCTCATTGGCGAGTAATAATCATATTATCACGGTGGATTAATTCTTCCTCATCGATATAGCCTAGGATCGATTCTATTTTGTCACTGGATTGGCCCAAAAGTTTCACCACTTCATGGGAATCATAGTTTACTAAGCCGCGGGCAATTTCCTCACCTTGCTCGGTGACACAGGCCACCACTTCACCACGCTGAAAGCTACCATTGACGCCAATCACGCCGACCGCCAATAAACTGCCACCCTGTTGTGATAATACGCGACACGCTCCCGCATCCAGCACTAATTGTCCGCGTAATTGTAAATGACTGGCTAACCATTGTTTGCGTGCAGTCACTTGGGTTTGCTCAGCGGTAAGATAGGTGCCTAACGCCTCACCTTGAGCTAAGCGCAGTAAGATATCCGTTTCTCGACCATGGGCTATCACGGTTGAGCAACCTGAACGCGCTGCTAACCTTGCCGCACGTAATTTGGTAAGCATACCACCACGCCCTAATACCCCGGCACTGCCCGCCACCATGGCATCGAGGCTAGTATTATTGGCTGTGGTTTCAGTAATTAATTTAGCATCCGGGTGTTGTCTGGGATCTTGTTCATACAACCCATCTTGGTCGGTTAAAATAATTAAGTGATCCGCCTCAATCAAGTTGGCCACTAACGCCGCCAAGGTATCGTTATCACCAAACTGGATCTCTTCAAACACTACGGTGTCGTTCTCATTCACGACGGGAATAACCCCTAAGCCTAATAATGTGCGCAGAGTACTGCGTGCATTTAAATAACGCTGTCGATTGGATAAATCATCATGGGTTAATAGCACTTGTGCCGTATGGTAATCATGTTGCTGAAACACGGATTCATAAGCTTGAATCAAACCCATTTGCCCCATGGCAGCGGCGGCTTGTAATTCATGTAATGCATGAGGACGTTTTTTCCAACCCAAGCGCGACATCCCCTCGGCCACAGCCCCGGATGACACTAATACCAGTTCAATGCCTTGTTGGCGTAAAGCAGACATTTGCTCCGCCCAATGATGAATACCGGTCTGGTTTAAACCAAGCCCGTTATTGGTTAACAAAGCACTGCCAATTTTAATGACGCAGCGTTTAGTGTGATTGAGTGGTTGTCGCATAATGATTTAGCTATTTACTCTACATTGTCAGTAGGTTCAGCAATGGCATCCTCACTATCAGTTTGCTGATTCGCCTCGCGTTGCTGTTCTACCAGCGCCATAATGTCATAACACAGTTGATCCGTACCATTCTTGGTAATGGCAGATATCGCATACACCGGCCCTTGCCATTGGATCTCTGCTAGCAGCTTATCGATTTGTTCTTGCTGTTGTGTGTCATCCAGTAAGTCGACTTTATTCACCACCAACCAGCGTTCGTATTGCGCTAGTTCATCACTATACGCTGCAAGCTCTTTCTCAATGGTTTTAAATGCCACAGCCGGGTCAGTACCATCTAATGGGGCTAAATCCACTATATGTAATAATAAACGGGTACGCGAAATATGCTTTAAAAATTGAATCCCTACACCGGCCCCTTCGGCAGCACCTTCGATAATACCTGGGATATCAGCCATGACAAAACTACGATCTGCCTCAATGCGTACTACACCTAAGTTCGGATACAAGGTCGTAAAAGGATAATCAGCCACCTTCGGTTTAGCAGAGGATACCGCACGAATCAAAGTAGATTTACCCGCATTAGGTAAACCTAGCAAGCCCACATCGGCTAATACTTTTAGCTCTAATTTGAGTTGGCGTACTTCACCGGGTGTGCCCTTGGTAAATTGCCGTGGTGCGCGGTTGGTACTGCTCTTAAAGGTGGTATTACCCACACCATGACGACCGCCTTGGGCGACCTTCATGGTTTGTTGATGATCTAAGATCTCACCTAAGACTTCTTCGGTATCGTTTTCTACCACCACGGTACCCAGTGGCACTTTAATATAAATATCCTCGCCACCTTTACCGGTACAGTTACGGCCACGCCCAGGCTGACCATTCTCGGCCTTAAACTTTCGGGTGTAGCGAAAATCGGCCAAGGTATTAATATTTTCATCACCGCGCAGGATCACA
>CAZPAE010000269.1:0-4794 GCA_964584455.1 uncultured Thioalkalispiraceae bacterium | reverse complement strand
CTATATTTATAAAAACTTGTTAGCTGGCTTAGGGAAAAAGGCAAGTGATATTGCGTGTGATAAAGAAACATTAGCCCAAGATCTTGATACTATTGACTCTATTAAAGTGAAAAATAGTCTATTAAGCAATATAGGTAAGGAGTTTATTGGCGATAGACGGCACTTAAAAAAAGTGGGACTCAAATTGAGTAATGATGAACTGGTTGTGGCAGCCTATCATCAAGATAAATTAGTATCTTATCAGGAGTATATTAATACTTCAGGTAAGGTATTTATTTTTAGCTATTCACTTATGCATCAGAAAGAATTCGAAAAGGATGATGCTGTAAGAGTGCATAACCAAATACCATCTTGGATGTCAAAGTTCTTTTTCGCTATATCGGAAAACACAGCAGAGTCCTGGGAGTCGTTTTTTCATTACGCAGAAAAAGCACAGTTTAATCGTCATGATCTTGTAATGACGTATAAGCAAATACAAAAATATAAGAAACCCATCAATTAACAAGACTGTTCGATAGCTCAGTGGTCTTTTCAGGCGATAGCCAGTGAAGCAATCTCCTGCTATTTGCCGCATACGTTTGTTAATGCTCTGCTCGCCCAGTAAGATTGCCGCGTTATTCGTAAAACCGTTGGTTTGACTCATTCCTCGCAATGACAGTGGCGGTGAGGGCGATAGTCATATAAGCGGGTAGTTTGCTCATCTGGTCAGCAATCAAATATGTCTAATATTTAATCTTTGATGATTTTTTTATCACTTTTATTTGGTTGGGGTTCATTTATCCGTTCGGAATGTGGTGTATATCCGCAATTAGAATTAGCGTATCTCATTAATTTTTCTATAATTAACGTACGATGTAACCAAGGAAGCCAAGCCCCGTATGTTAAGCAAGCTAATTATTCGTTTTAATGGTCGAAAAATTGATGAACTGATTCTGAAGCGGACGGTGATGTCCATTGGCCGCAAACTCGATAATGATTTGCGGTTAGAAGATACCACCGTCAGTAGTCATCATGCTCGTTTGGTTGAGCGGGCAGATGGGGTTTATATTGAGGACTGTGATAGCACCAATGGTACCTTAGTGAATGGGATTAAGATTAGAGATAAACGCTTAACCAACAATGATGTGATTTTATTAGGTAAATATACTATTACGTTTGAGCAAATCGATACGGAGCCAGAAACCACGGAGTTTGATCCTACTTTGCAAATCGGTCGCAAAGAATTAGAGCAGGTGTTATCCCGTTTAGAGAATGCTCATATCACCCACAGCGAGAGTTCTATTTCCATTGATAAAAAGACGCTTAATTGGATAGCGCAAGATGAAAACGGTGTTTGGTGGGGGTTTGAAAATAAGCCAGTGCCAGGGATTCATGGTTGGATTGATGGGCTAGATGGCACCAAAATTTTATTGAAGCAAGATACCGATTCCAATCCGCAATGGCGGGAGAGTATTCGCCGCCTCTCATCATAAAAAAAGGGGACCGGAGTCCCCCTAAAAGACGTCACAGGTAACAAAAGCTAGAGACGCCATTTCGCGCTCGGATCATCTGATGGGTTTTTAGCATCTTGTATGTGGGCTTTGAGGTAACTTGTGGCCTGGTCTCGATCGATAAAGGGTCCACAAATGCCTTCTCGTGTAAACACATACCAGCCTTGTGTCATCACATGAAAAAAACGTTCGGGATTGTTGCGATATTGTTTACCCGCTCTCAGAGATGTTTGGTTTGCTACGTTCATGAGCATTTCATCGGTCCGCGTTAACTAATTCGTTTCATGTGGGTTAAGTGTAGAGATACCCGGTTGTGTTGTATGTCAGTGTGTTCTTAATTTAACGTAAGACATTCCTTACAGGGTTAATTAACAGGGCTATTTATAGACATTGTGTTGAGGGGTGTTTAGTCTGTTTTCATTTGGCTGCTATTTCGTAATGTTTCTTTCTAGTATCCGTCTCGGTTGGTTTAATTACCTGCCTGTATCTTATTGATATCCATATAAAATTATTGAATCTCAGGGTTGGCATCCGGGTTGCAAACGGCAGTCCTTTATATTTGGCATGGCATTGACACTGATTATTTCTCGGAGGTTGTTATATGGAGTCTATGTTTGCGCAACCATGGGTCATACTGATTAATCTTGTTGCGGTGGGGATTATGGGGTGGTGTTTATATCTCACCAGTGAGTTACGAGCCAAAGTACGAGGCGGTTTAATCAAGAAAAAGGTCGATTTTCTGTTTTATTTGGTGGCATTTTTTACCGGTGGATACCTTGTTCCGCCTTTTCTGGCCTTGGTTCCAGAAACACTACGACCCTTTTTAGTGGCAGCATTTTCTATCTTCGGTGCGATATACGTATTAATTAGTGTCAAGCTGATGATTGATGTGATCAAAGCACTATCTGAATAGAGACGAATTGTGCACCCAGATATTATTCTTGTCCGCACCCAACAGGGTGAGCGGCAAATCCAAAAATCTGCTATTAAACTGGATCAACGCCATAAAGTGGCTTTGTGGTTAGTGGACGGTGTTCGAAGTGTTGCTGAGATTCTGGATGTGGCAGGGGTAGAGCGTACCATTGAACCTTGGTATGAATTAATCCAGCTTGATCTTATTCGCCCCCAATTAGCCCTGAGTCCACCTGTTTCCACAATGAGTACCTTACGGCAACAGTTAGCGTGCATCGCCATTTGCCATCTTGGCCATGCTGCCTTGCCTGTCTATAAAATCATTGAAAATATGCAGGAAACCAAGCCAGGTTTAGCGGATGCGATACGTAAGATTGAGCGCTTGGTCAAATTAACTATCGATGCAGCGCAGGCAAAACAATTAGCTGACACATACCGAAAATTAGCCTCGGGGCTCGAGCGGTTCTGTCGTCATTAATCACTAGCTAATGGTTTTGCGCTATCAGTACCAGGGTTTTCACTCGGTTTTGATCATGATGGTACAAGGCTTTTATTTGCATGCCCTTGCGCCATGTAGCATCAAGATCAATACAAAGTTGCAGTGTTGCTTGTCCGTGATTCAGGCTCATCACTTGTGCTGCCTGAAAATCAAAAAATACTTTTGTGATGGGATTGAGTGCTTTGAATAAGCTTTCCTTTAAAGAGAAAACCAAGCTGAAGTAAGTGTGCCGTTCATTTTTACGCTGCGTTTTTAAAAAAGCCCGTTCTTTCGTTGTTAATATGGTGCCGCTGAGTTCTTCCAGTGATGAATGCGTTACGATTTGTTCGTAATCAAGACCGATAGCAAGGTACTTATCCGCTGGGGCAACAATCGCAGCGGCGATATTGTGTGTATGGGTAATGGAGCCAATGATACCTGAAGGCCAAATTGGCCGGCGTTCCGTATCAGTATTAATAGTATGATGTGCGATACCCATATGACTTAACACGGTTTTGGCACAGATCCGGCCAGCCAGAAATTCCGCTTGGCGTTTATTGACGGCGGTTAAAAGGGTCTCAGGCGGGCTAATTTCCCAGGTAGCGAATGCGGTTTGGGTGAAATGGGCGCGAGTAAACGAGGTGGCAGCAAGATACAGCTTGGCAGGTTGTGTATGGGGAAAGGGCCAATGTATATTGGGTGTAGTGCAAAAGGGCGGGCGCTCCAAGAGGGTGTTTTTGCTCATAGGGTTTAGATGCTATCCATGCAAAATGGCAAAGGTATCAATCATTTCTTGACATGTAAATAAGAATGATTATCATAAACATTTCTGTGCCATAAGCATGGATTTTATACAGTTTTCAGCCCCATTAACAGGGTTTTGGGGAGTAATTTGTAGCAAGGGATAAATAGGGGTAGGCATGTGGGGCGTGCGGCAATTGGCCGCATCGACACCATGGTTATCGCTACGTTAAAAAGACAAATTTAGAGATAAACAATTATGCCAAACGAAACGTCCATACCGACCACTACCAACGATTCTTTAAATAGTACCGCTGAAGTATCTACCCAAGCTGCAACGACACAACCGTGGTCGATTGAGCAATTATGGGCGTTTGTTGATGCCGGTGGCCCTGTGATTATGCTGCTCATGGTAATGTCCATTGTTGGCGGTGCCGTGTTATTACTGAAGCTATGGCAGTTTATGCAATTACAACTTGGTCGTCGCCAATTTATTGATAAGGCGATGAAGCACTGGCAAATTGGTCAATACCGTGAGGCCATGGCGGTATTAAATAAGTCACGTAACCCCATTGCGCGGGTGATGGAATCGGCTATGTCGCTCAAGACACTGCAAGCCGATGACCATTTAGCACGAGAAGAAGTCACACGTGTGGCCATGAATCAGTTAGGCATCGTACGTTCTTTTCTACGGGTGATCGAAGTGATTGCCACATTAAGCCCACTCTTGGGTTTATTAGGTACCGTACTCGGTATGATTGAGGCTTTCCAACGTTTAGAAGCTGCGGGCAGTGCGGTGGACCCGGCTGTTTTATCTGGTGGTATTTGGGAAGCATTGTTAACAACAGCAGCTGGTTTAAGTGTTGCGATTCCTGCAGTGATAGCACTTGCGTGGTTAGAACAGCGTATTGAACGCTTCAAGTTAGCCATGGAAGATGCTATGACACAAGTCTTTACCTCTCACTTAGTGGCCAAAACAGCAGACTACAAAGTATCAGCAAGTGATAAAGCCAAAGCAAAATCAGCACAAAAAGCGCAACCACTTGATGTGGCATTGGCAACAAATTAAATATCACTTGTAGTGAAGTAAAATAGCATGCAGCTAGCAACGGATAAGCCAAAGCGTTCCTTAATTAGTTTAACGCCATTAATTGATGTGGTGTTTATTCTACT
>CAZPAE010000268.1:0-4806 GCA_964584455.1 uncultured Thioalkalispiraceae bacterium | reverse complement strand
AGTAGAACTCAAGGGCGACATTACTCCAGAGATGATCAAGAGCTTCCAGGAGGAGTGGGACGCGTTGTATTTGGACCTTGAGAAGGCGAATCCGTTTAGGGAGCCAACCAAGGGCCAGTTTATGCACGGCGGTGCAGTGAAGGCCAACACTGAGGACCTCAGTGAGACGTTGTCTGATCTGCTTGGCGGTGAAGAGCTTAAGAAGGAAGACTAGAATGAGTAAGCACAACAATCTTCCCCGCGTGCCGTTGACGATGCAGGGGATTCGCAAGGCAGGACCACAGAACAATCCAAGCTGGGAATCTGCGCGTCGCCACCAGATTCACAACCCTGAATACAACTACCAGGGTCAGGATCGCCCCAACACTCACATGATGTCGATCATCCGTCGCAACCCAGACGGAACACTTGATTACCAGTGGGCGAAGAACATGGTGTTGGACGCTGTGCACAACCTGTCGTACCCGCACTCGTTGCTGCCTATTCACCGCGCTCTGCTCACGGTAATTTTCCCAGATAGACAGCGCGCGATGGAGCCTATGCAGGCAGACCTGATGACGCAGTTCTCCGACACGGAGAAGGCGCGCGTTCGTCAGATCGTTGAATCTCAGCTGGACGAGGAAGAGAACTGGAACGCTGGCAACGGTGGCGGCTCTGTCGAAGGTCGCACCAAGATGCGGGACGGCACTCCGTAAGCAATGGCTTGGAAGCGCACAGAGCGCGGCTATGAGTGGCCTGAGAAGAACGCGGTCCTTTCGAAACAAGGAAAGGACTGGGTTCTTCAGGTCGGAGAGAGTTCACACAACCTTGGACGCAAGGCTGGATTCTCTGAAGCAGAAGGAATCATTTCGCAGCGTGATGAGGATGCGAAGGGTTCAGGGATTCGCATTGGCCCGCGCGGTGGGCGCTACACAGAAGGACCGGACGGTTCGAAGCAGTACGTAAAGGGACTACCTATGTATCCAAAGAATGTAGGCAATAAGCCTCTCAACTGGCAGGAAAAGAAGCTGGACGAGCGCACTCAGAAGTCTGAGTCGCATGAAGCGCGTTTGGAGCGTCACTCTCGTGCAGGCACACCGCCTACGCGCAGGGGCGCTATCAATGGTGTGATGCCAGCTTTGCGTCCGAATCCGCACGCACCTGAACTGAGTCCACGCTTGCATCTGGATGTGTCCAAGGCACTTGGTGCACCGAACATTCCTTTGCGTCCACAGCAGCCACAACAGCCGCCAGCGATGCCAGGCATGGGTCCCCAGGTTCCAGGCATGCAGGCTCAGACGCCGGGAATGGCGCAACCAGGAATGCCGCCTAAGGGTCCCCCAGGCGGTGGCGGACCAGCCGGAGGCTCAGCAGGTAAGCCACCTCCACCAGCTCAAGGCGGAGCGCCAAAGCCTCCAATGGGCGGTCAGGCTCCAGGTCAGGGCGCACCTCCACCAGCTGCTCCTGGCATGCCTCCGGGCGCTCAGGGAATGGCTCCGGGTATGCCTCAGCAGCAGGCAGGTCCTGGTCAGCTCGCACAGCCAAAGATCCCAGGCGTCAACCAGATGACGAATCCACAGCAGGCCATGCCAGCGCAAAGCAACATGCGTCCAATTGGATTCACGGCTGACGGCCAGCCAATCTTTGCGGATCCATTCCACCCTGCTCATCAGGCTTTCCAGGCCCCTGAGCATGCGATGGCGGCGCAGCAGCAGCAGATGATGGGCAACCCTCAGGCAGCGAATGTGCACGCAGAGATGGGCAAGGACACCGCGAGTCCAATGGAGCGCGGTGCACAGCTTGTAGCGCAGCAGGCAGGTCCTGGCATGCCGCCAAGCGGATCACCTGCTGGCGGTCGCACACAGATGGACGGAGGGTTCCCACCGCAGCCAGGAGGTGACAAGGGTCAGCCGCCAATGAAGGCGCCAGAGATGAAGGGCTCACAGCAGCCCTACGGTGTCGGACCTGACGGTTCAAATCCCGACCAGGGCAAGCCTCAGGCACCTCCACAGCCAGGGCCAGACCGTGACGGTCCTAAGCCAGGTATGAGCGAGAAGCCCCCTGAGGATGAAGCTGAAGCCAAGATGGAAGGTGATCCCATGATGGATCAGCTCATGGCATGGCTGAAGGAGAACCAGCCACAGCAGTCAGCTGGTGCTAGCTCGATGCAGGAGAGCAAGGGCGCTCCTGGCGGAGACGGTCCACCAAAGCAGACAGGTCCTGAGTCGCCACCTACGCACGCAGGTACGCACAAGACCCCAGTGGAGGAGTCTGCGAAGAAGTCACTCTTCAACAAGCTGGGGTGGTAAATGCCAGGCCCAAAGTACGCAATCATCCATCCTGATCCGTTCGACTTCGACCCTGAGGATTTCACAGAGGACGAGTTGGACCACGGGGATGGTGCGTGGAAGCAGTCGGAGTCAGAAGAGAAGCCGTCTGAGGAAGAGTAAGGTGTCCTGTGGGAGCCTGCTGCGATAGCTGCGCTGCTTCAGGAGGAAGCTGCGAAACAACCGTCAAGAGCGACCCTGTTCTTGACGGTCGTATCACGTTTGTAGATCGCGAGATCACGTGGAAGGTTCGCAAGAACTTTCGTCCCGTTCGTAAGCTGAAATTCCAAGGTCTCGACATTAGCATCGAGCACGACAAAGGAATGTCACGTGAGTGGGTGGACCGTGACGGATCGAAGGGCTCGACGAAGATGGCTTACCCATACGGCTACATCTGCCGCACGATGGGTGAGGACGACGAGCAGGTAGACGTCTACGTAGGACCAGACGAGGACTCAGAGAAGGTCTTCATCGTCCATCAGATGGCTGTGCCAGACTTCGAGAAGTACGATGAAGACAAGGTGATGGTGGGTTTTGGCAGCGCGCGTGAAGCGAAAGCTGCGTACTTGATGCACTACAACAATCCAAAGTTCTTCGGAACCATGACGTCCACAGACATGGACGCGTTCAAGCGTATGTTCGTGAAGAAGGCATTGGGCGTCAAGCGTATGAAGACCTGGCGCAAGAGTTCGAAGGAGTTCTGTAAGACAGACATCTGCTTCCAGCTTGACGGCATGACGATTCCTGAAGACCAGAAGTTCTCAGGCATCAAGGGTTACCCTCTTGATGGTCCGCCTGCGCACACGCACTGTAAGTGCACGCTGGAGTACAGCATGGGAAAGAGCCTTCATGATCCAGAAGAAAAGTTCACTAGCGACGTTGAAGACATGGAAGAGCCGAATCATCCCGCACAGGAAGAAAAGAGTCCTGAGCAAGGGCTTGCAGACCCGAATCATCCCGTACAGGAAGCGGCGCCCGTTGTAGATCCGATGACGGGCATGCCGATGATGCCTATCGATCCACACGACGTGGAGACGTTCGAAGGTGTGGAATCGCTCATCGGCCGCATTGGCTCGGTCAACGATCAGGAGCTGATGACGATCGCTGAGAAGGTCTGGGGTGCTGGGTACAATTACGAGGGACAAAGTCCATGGCAAGCAAGAGCGGAGATTCTAGGATTCCTGCAGGATCAGAGAGACCTCTTAGGGGTCGAGCCAGAAGGGATCGAGATGCCCGATTTGCAGCCATCGCCGAGCTTGCCGGTCAAGGAGCCGGGTGGGTCGTCGGAGTACTACGGTTCGTCTCCCAACGCGGTCCCAATGGCGCCACCCGAGGTCAGCTCCTCCGAAGAGGCTGCACGCCCGCCGAAGTCCGTCTCCTCGTCGGGGCAGGACTTCTCGTCGAGAAAACTGAACTTGCCATACGCCGATACACCGTCGCCAACATCGGACCAGGCATCCTCTGAAGAAAATTCCAATCCTTACGACAAGGATCAAATTTCCTCTTGACGTGGAAATATAGCTGCCTTAGGATGAAAGTATGATTCTGCAGGGGTTGAGATTGGATGACTTGCTGAAGGGCGCTGCGCCCACTACGCCCGCGCGTGGCGGCAAGTACATCAAGCGTGAGTGGAACGGAACTCGCTGGGTATACACCTACGCTGACGAGGCTGGCAAGCGCTCGGGCGCAGGTGCTGTGCCTGACATCGACGATGCTACGCATGCGCACTCTATGGAGGCTGCGACGGAGCTGTCCGGTGACCCTGAGCGTGACTACAAAGCAGCGCTTAACGCGGCGCTAGCTGACGGTCAAGAGCACGCAGTGGCCAATCCAGGTGGCGGTGATGATCTCGTTCTGAAGATGGTCACCAACCGGAAGGGTGTACAGAACCTTCAGGTGCAGAGCCTGGAAGGTAAGAAGGTCAAGACTTTCGCGTCCCGTGGTGCGTACGAACTTTGGTACATGGGTACCTCGAACACCACCACCATGACTGATCACGAGGGGAATGCGATGTTCAATGTGCGCCCCAACGCTGGCAAAGTGCTGGACGGTGAGTTCATTCCGCGCTCGGTCAAGGACACCAAAGAGGTCAGGGGCGAAACTCGTACTTACGACACCAAGGCGTGGGTGGTCGAGTACAACAAGTCCTACCCCAAGGACAAGCGTGTAGGCAAGACCAGTAAATGGTTTAAGTCGTCTCGTGAAGCTGCTGAGAAGCACGGCACGAAGATGATTCGCGACCAAGAGCTGGCACTCGGTATCAAGCGTGAAGAGCCTAAGCTCGAAGGTGATGACAAGAAATCCGCTGAGGGCGCCGATAAGGTTTCCAACTTCGCCAAGCCCGGCTCAGTCGCGGACAAGATCCAGAGCGGGCAGCTTAAGTATCGAATCAACGACAAGGGCAAGCGCGAAGTTGACTTGCCGCAGGGTGAGAAAGATGCGCTCATCGCGCAGGCTGCCAAGGAGTATTACCCTACCATCGTGAAGCTCGCTTCTGGCG
>CAZPAE010000267.1:0-4817 GCA_964584455.1 uncultured Thioalkalispiraceae bacterium | reverse complement strand
AAACGTGCCAAATTCCCATGGGGTTTGTAGAAGTGGATGATCCCACCATGATTAGCTATCGCTCAACAGAGTACAAAGGCGAGAAATATCATTTCTGCTCTGATGGCTGTAAGAATATTTTTGAGCATGAGCCTGAGAAGTATACCCAAGCCTGGTTGCCTGTACACCAAATCTTCCAAGGTAATTGTGGTGGCGCCACTTTGCCAGAAGTGATGGATTGGTACCACATTCGCAATGGTATTGATAACGGTGAATACCATGGTTCTCATGACCATGAGTACTGGCGTAAATGGAAAGGGCAACCGGACGCAAGCAATGAAGCGGTGAGTGGTAAATAAGAGGAGTGCTAACAATGAGCGTTGTTTCATTAGGTGAGTATGTTGATATTGTTAAAGATCGGCAGGAGAATTTTCACGGTAATCAATTGGTTTATATTGGCTGGGATCGGCATGTGATGTTTTGTTCTGCCGCCGCCTTTCCTTTACCACCTGAGATGCCATTTGGGGCATTAATTAAAGAAGTGATACCTGGGCAATATTCACCGCATCCCGATTATAAAGAAATTAACTGGGATACGGTGCAATGGTTATTGGATGGTGAGCCTTTTGTGCCGGAAATGGAAAAAAGTCTGCAAGAAAGTGGTGTTAAGCATAAATCACTGATTCGTTTTATTACCCCTGAGCTAACGGGTATCAAAGGTAGTGGTAGCTAAGCGAGGTGTGTTATGACCTATCAAGTCGTGATTGAATCTACCGGTGATGTTATCGAGGTTAATGAAGGGCAAACTATATTAGATGCTGCATTGCGCAATGGTGTTAGTTTACCGCATGCGTGTGGGCATGGGCTTTGTTCTACATGTAAGGTTGATGTGTTAGAAGGCGAGGTGGAGCAAGGTGAGGCTTCTCCATTTGCTTTGATGGATTTTGAACGCGAGGAAGGCAAGTGTCTGGCGTGTTGTGCTACGCCTTTGTCAGATCTGGTTATTGATGCAGATATTGAAATTGATGACGATGCGAAGCTGCATGCAGTTAAGGATTTTATTGGAACGGTATCTCGTATTGTCGATTTAACGCCACGAATTAAAGGTATTTTTATTGCGCTTGAAGGGGAAGGCATTGCTTTTCAGGCAGGGCAATATATTAATGTGAAAATACCCGGGCTCGAAGATGCACCGCGTGCCTTTTCTATTGCTAGTCCCCCTTCTGAAAAGAATATTGTGGAATTAAATGTGTGTCGGGTGCCGGATGGGGCTGGAACAGCTTATATGCACGACCAACTAAAGGTTGGGGACCCAATATCATTTACCGGCCCTTATGGTTCTTTTTTTGTTCGCTATTCGCAACCAGAACCGGTGATGTTCATTGCGGGTGGCTCGGGGCTGTCTAGTCTGAAATCCATGTTGCTTGATCTTTTAGAGCAAGCTGATACACGGCCGATCACATTTTCATATGGCGCTAGATCGCAAGATGAATTGTATTATCGTGAGCTTTTCGAGAGTTTAGCCAAGCAATATGGTCATTTTGAATTTGTACCTGCTTTATCAGAAGAGCCCGCTGAGTCTAATTGGCAAGGCGCACGTGGTTTTGTGCATGAGGCCTTAGAGCAACATTTTGATGGCAAGTTTTCTGGTTATAAAGCGTATCTTTGTGGGCCACCACCGATGATTGATGCCTGTGTTTCGACATTAATGAAAGGACGGTTGTTTGAACGTGATATTTATACCGAAAATTTCTTTACGCGGGCCAATAAGAATGAAAAGCCCAAAAGTCCGTTGTTTAAGTCTATTTAATGAAACAGATGAACGAATAATGAGCCAAGTAAAATACAATGTGTTTATTGAAGACACCGATGAGGTGATTCACTGCACAGCAACACAGAATATTTTGCAGGCGATGGAGCAATTAGGACGTAAGGGAATACCTGTTGGGTGCCGGGGAGGCGGTTGCGGTGTTTGTAAAATACAAATTACCAGCGGCGAATATATTACAGAAAAGATGAGTGACGAACAGGTCAGCGATGTTGAGCGTGAGGCAGGATACAGTTTAGCGTGTCGTACATTTCCTAAAAGTGAAATACAACTACGTGTTGTCGGAAAAATGGCTAAATCAGTTATGCGTGGTGTGTCATTACCGGCTTGTTGGCGGGCATCGAATTATTCTCAGGAGGTATAAATTGTCATATTCACCATTAATGCGGGCCGGCGATGTGGGTATCCGGGTCTTAGATATGTCTGCAGCCCTAGAACACTATATCAATGTATTGGGATTAATCGAAACAGGCCGCGATGAGGCAACGGACCGGGTGTACTTAAAAGCCTGGGATGAGACCGACCATCACAGTGTAGTGTTGCGTAAAGCGGCTTCACCAGGGATGGACTTCATGGGCTTCAAAGTGGAAAGTGCTGAAACCATGGCAAACTTAGCCAAAGAAATTGCTGCCTTTGGTTGTGATGTCAAAGTGATTTCAGCCGGTACTCACATGAATTGTGGTGAGCGAATCGAATTTGTTGCCCCCACAGGCCATACCTTTCACCTGTATGCAGAGAAAGATGTAGTGGGAAATGGCGTACCCACCACCAACCCCGATGTTTGGCCTGATGATTTAAAGGGCATGGCACCGACTCGGTTTGATCACTGTTTGTTATATGGCGATGATGTGGATGGCAGCATGAAGTTATTTACCGAAGTGCTAGGTTTACATTGTAGTGAACAAGTGATGGATGGTGATTTCATGATTGGTTGCTTTCTCACTTGTGCTAATAAACCCCATGATATTGCCTTTATTCGCCATGCGGAGAAAGGTAAGTTTCATCATGCCTCGTTTTATTTAGATTCTTGGCATGAAGTGCAACGGGCAGCAGATATTATTAGCAAAAAAGATGTATCGCTCGACATTGGTCCGACGCGTCATGGTATTACTCGTGGTTCGACCATTTATTTCTTTGACCCATCGGGTAATCGTAATGAAGTGTTCAGTGGTGGCTATATTTATCACCCAGACCGTCCACGTTTAACTTGGACCACAGACCAAGTAGGTAAGGCGATTTTCTATTACGATCGCAAACTTAATGAAAATTTTCTTGATGTAGTGACGTAATTATCGATGCAGCCAGTTATGAAATAATTGGCTCAAACGGGGCATCAGCACATAGGTCATTAATGGAACGGTGATCAGGGTGATCAGTGCGGTTTTGCTATAAAACGCCAGGTTGGGTAAAAGCATATCAGTTAACCAGTTAAACAAGGTGATAATTGGGAAAATACATAGCCAAATAATGATCGCCATTTTATGTTTTGGCGGTGGAATAACGGCTTGACCACCCGGTAAGGTAAACCAGGTTTCTAACCCTGTCAGGACTTTGATCGAGCGATGACCTTGGGTGACTTGTGCCGCCACTTGATGCCAGTGTTGGCGTTGTTCGGAATTTTCCCAGCGTTGGAAGTGACGCATGGAATCAAATTTATATATGAGTTGATACTCATCACTGGGATGATCCGGGCGAAATACGTTACAGCCTAAGTAACCAGGCTGCTTGACGGCGGCGGCAGTGATACCGCGAATATAGTCTTCAAATGCTTGCTGCATCCCCGGCTTAGGGGTACGTTTAACAATAATCGTAACAGGCTCATCACAGTCGATGTGGCCGACTGTGCTCATTGTGTTTCAATAGCCGCTTCATTTTCAGCTAGGACTTGGCTGGTAATTTCAGCAGTACGTCGAATATGAATTTCATTGGCTTGACAGGTTTTTTCTATATCCCGTGCTAAGGCAGCATCGTAAATGGCCTGGTGTTCTGAGTGTACATTACGCGATTTGGTGGGCGTAATGCGGGCAATATTCCGATAGCGCTTATGCTGGTCGTACAAGGTGGTGTAAAAGCGTAATAACCACTTAGATGTACAGGCAGAGATTAAAGCCAGATGAAAGTCACGATTACGGATTTCCCACTCCATAAGATCAGGTTTATCAACTGATTCGGCTTTGGTTAATTTATGGTAGGCGGAGACGACTCGACCTTCCCAGTGGTCATCACCTTTTTGAATGCTATTTTGTAAGGCCAAGTTCTCAAGATGGACGCGTAAGTTGGTCACATCGGTTAATTCATCCAAGGTGATGGCGGCAACCCGGAAACCGCGTTGTCCTTCGGCAGTAACAAAACCATCGGCGGTTAATCGCGACAAGGCCTCGCGTAGTGGGGTGGCCCCCATATTGTATCGCTCGCGTAATTGCTCAATGCGCAATTTCGTTTCCGGTTTGAAATAGCCATGCACGATGTCATCACGTAATTGGGCATAGGCTAAGTCTTTGAGTGTTTTATGCGCTTCGCTATTTTCTTTTAAAAAGTCGGCTGTGCTGCTCATTCGTCATCCATTTATCGTTATGGGTTATGCCGTAAAAATACATCACTTTGTTCATCCCTGACTAGAGCATAACAAATTTTAAATAAAAATCGATAATAAATTGAAATATCGAAATTTATTCGCTATCCTCGAATTATGAAGAATTAACGATATTAATTTTAAGACTGTTTAAAACACACTTAGCCAAAAAAATAATAAAAATTAAACAGTTACATGCCTTATTTAAAGTGAAGTATTTGAAAGGTATGTATCCATAAGGAGGAGTCGTGATGTCATATTCACCATTAATGCGGGCAGGCGATGTGGGTATCCGTGTCTTGGACATGCCTGCAGCTATCGATCATTACATCAATGTACTGGGATTAATTGAAACAGGGCGCGATGAAGCCACGGGCCGAGTCTACTTAAAAGCCTGGGATGAGACCGACCATCACAGTGTAGTGTTGCGTAAAGCGG
>CAZPAE010000266.1:0-4818 GCA_964584455.1 uncultured Thioalkalispiraceae bacterium | reverse complement strand
ATTACCCAAATTGCGTATAACAAGTTAGGTGATGTGCTCAGTACAACTCGCTTGGGAGTCGATAGTAGTGAAAACCAGCTCCACCAATATCTTTATGATGCTGCGGGCCGGTTAGAACAGGAGATTGACGCCGAAGGCGCCGTGACCCAGTATACTTACGATCTGGCGGGGAACTTAGTCATAAAACAGGAAAGTCAGACCGACGCCGATGGGCTTGTGTCTAATATCGCAACGCATATTACTTATGATGCCTTAGGGCGCCAAGTCATCATCGCGAATGATGCTGGGTATACAGAAAATATCCGTTATAGCGCCTTTGGTGAAATAACCGATAAAGGTATAAACGGCCAGTACCATGAGTACTTTATTTACGATGACATTGGTAACCTGATTAAAACAAATGAAGCCGACGGTGTAGACAAAGTCTACCTCTATGATGCAAATGGTAATCAAACTGTGCGTATTCAATTAGCGGATATAGAGCAGATTAATACCGGTAGTGAGATTATTCAGCTTGATTTGCGGCAAATGAGCTATATACAAGTCGCTAACCTTGATCCACTCATCGTACAGCGCACCGAAAGTGAATATGATGCCCGCAACCAGTTAACAGCTACTTACCGTGCTACTATGGATGTGCAGGAAACTGATGTAGTGGGTTATGAAGCCATTTGGGTCGATGCTTCTGATCCGCTTGTTGGTGGTACGGTATTAGTGGGGGGTAGTAATAATCAAGTGGTTAACTTTGATGTAACACTTGTTTCAGGCAATACCTATCACCTATCACCACAGCAAGCAATTCCAGGGTATCCTTATACTGATTTTCGCAGTGATGACACAGGGATACTGCAAGTATTAACTGAATTAGGTTGGAAGCCGGTACCTGCAACACTGGTGTCCAGCGATAGTGCGCAGTTCCAATTTGTTTTAGATAATACATTAGTATTTACTGGGCAAGATGGTGAAGCCGACACGCTTAAACTATGGTTATGGCGCGATGGAGAATCTCAGCCGACTGATCCCCTAATTGTTTCTAAGTTTGGCCCAGGGCATTTTGTGATCCCAGGCCTTGCTTCGGGTACCTATAATTACGAGTTCTCACCAGTTAGTCGTTATGATTGGGAGTTATCCCGTTCTCGCGGCCGAGTCACGATTAACAATGACATTACAGAAGGTTGGCAAGGTGTTTTTCCGACACCGCAAAATGCCACACTAGCGTTTATTGATGATGCAGGTAATGAACACTACATAGGGTATGAAAATCAATTTAACCAAGGTTATGAAGTATATACCCAGATTCGTTCTGCCTCAGACTGGAGCTTATCAGATAAACAACTACAATGGACTTCCCCCATAGGTAAAGTGGATGATCTTATTTTGACACAACAGCCTGATGGTACTCAGCGGGTTTTAATTGTTGAAGGTGCCAACCCGTATTATCTTGTTCAGGAAGGGGATACTTGGCAATCACTGCTACAAAATTTAGCGTTCTATTATGATTCGGTATATGTTCCCTCTACTGGGGATTTAATTTCTCAGCGTATTACTTATCAGGAATTGTCTGATAGTTCCAAACAGTATTTTCTTAGTCAGCTAAATACTAACGGCGATTTGATTCCAGGTACTAAATTATATGATTTTCCTGGAGTCACTTTTCCTTATCTTTGGAATACAGGGGCGTTAGTTACGGACAATACCCCAACGCTGCGTGAATTACAGTATGATCCCAGTTTACCTCAGAGCCCTATCACCACGCTTAATGAGAATGTGCAACTAAGCTTGGATAATTTCCATCATAAAACCGATAGTGCCGGTAATCAGCTATTGGTGTGGACAGAAGAAAACAAAGTACCAGCAGCAGACGGTTTTTACATTGCTGAGTCATTGACAATAAAAAGTAAATATTATGATGTATCAACGGGTTGGTTAGATACAGTTGTACATGAAAGCATTATTGTGCCTGTAGACGAAGTCACAGGCCAGTCAGGTTACACTCTTCCAGATTTTCCATATAACGATGTACAGGTCGATATTAATTTACTTGTTGATATGCACGATAACGGACATGCAGCGATTGCATGGGATCATCGGGATATTGACTATTATGTTAATAATGTGAGAACGATAGACGAACACTATCACTTGGCATCGGATCGTTATATAGCGCAGTTAAGCCCTGGTGGAACATGGGGGCCGGAAGTTTTGGTACCAAAGCTTGAGGAAGAGTATTACCAACTTTATATCGGCCAGGGGCAGAGTGTTGTTAAAACTGTAAATTATGACGATGCCCTAACTGTGGATGCTCATGGAAACGTGTGGTTGGCGAATGTGGTTGGGACGGATATCGTGACTGGTGGTCCTATTGAACCCAACGGCCCAGCTATAAATAACTTTCATATCTTGGACTCTGAGCCTCCATTGAGAGCATATTACGGTGCTAGTTCATTTCATGCTGGCCGGGTTTCAGTGGCAAGATATGACGGTAATAACTGGAGCGAAAATACAATTGGTCATGAACAACATATTGTTCATGAACAGGCAATTGTGTACACCGATCCTGTAGGTTACGACCATAATGATATTTGGGGGCCAAGTTTTCACTACGATTCTCTAATTGTACCCACTGGCGGTGCACGAGACTTTAAACTTATTGCCGATAATGCAGGTGGGTTAACCGCTATGTGGGTGAAAGAAGGCTATGGCGGTAGTATTGGTGGTTCTGGCCCAGACGGATACTTGTATAATTATACTAATAACTTAGGCACAATTGGTTATGCAGAAATACAACTCAGTAACCCCGCTAGTTGGCCCACAACTGAAGTTAAGCGAAATCACTATGATCCTGTGACAGGTTGGCAAGGTGAAACTATCTTTAGTGATATGCCTACCACTTTTGAGGACTACACGATCTTACCTAATGGTAATGTTCATGTTTATACACAGATAGTGAATGACGGTCAGCGTCAATATAATGTACTCGAGTTCCCTGAAATTGCACCAAATGGTACAGAAGTTAATATTACAACGATTGTGCTGCCAGATATTCCGTGGACTGAATCATATTATAGATCAGCATCTAGCCCCCCCAGACTTGATGGTTATACTTATATCCGCAATGAGCATAGCGATGTATTCGCTGTTCAGTATGATCTTTATGGCCGGGACCATTTAACTGCATTTACCACGCGATTTAGTAGCACACCATTTGCGCTAGGCACAAATACAGTACATGAACACTTGCTGATGCAGATCAATCCTATAGTGACCGATGGCAGCAATAATCAAACCCATTATGCCATTGAGCGAGAGCAAACCTATAATGCTTTTGGTGAAGTAAGTTCGGAAACCGACGGTAATAGCAATACAACCCACCTGTATTACGATAACAGCGGGCAATTAATTCGCCAAGAGCAACCCAGTGTCAATGCAACCTTATCCAACGGGCAAATCGTCAATCAAAGCCCCACCATGCATTATCATTACGATATCGCTGGACGCACGGTGGGTATGGTGGACGCCAATGGTCATACAACTACACAGGCCTTTGATCAAGCAGGGCATTTGATCGCTGAGTATCATGCAGACGGTGGCGTAAAACAATACGGCTATGATCGATTAGGCAATAAGCGGTATGATGAAAACGAACTAGATGTTAGAACCCACTATCATTACGACCAAAAGAATCGCCTGGTGCGTATTGACCGTCCTTACGATGCCAGTTTTCTTACTGATGCGGGGCAACCTGTCTTAAATCGATTTGAAACCTTCGAATACGACGAAGCAGATCGTCGTATTGCATATACTAATGCGCGCGGTTACCGTGAACGCATTTATTACGATGCTGTTGGTCGGGTGATACGTACTGTGGGTGCGGGTTCAGACGGCACAGCACTCGATTATAGTTATGTTTACCAGGCCGATGGTTCGTTAACTAAGACAAAGACCGATGCCGATGGTAGAACTTTGGTGGATACCAGCGATTACTTCGGTCGTGCTTTGTATCATAAAGATTTGGGTAACCGGACTTACCGTTATTTCTATAATCGTGCTGGGTGGTTGACTCACCAGATTGGTAATACCGACCCTACCTTAACAGAATTAGCAACACCAACAGATCTGACAGCAGCAAGCTATGATCCACGTACTTATAGCGATTTAGATGCTTTCCAAACAGCACACCCAGAGATAGAACAGTTAATCACCTATGATTATTATCGCACAGGCTTTATCAAAGCCGAGCATGATCATCATTTAAGTACACAAACCTATTATGAGTATGACAATAATGGTAACCGTACCTTTGAGGGGTATTATTATTTAGAGGATCAAAGTTCGGAGCCAATTTACTATCAATGGTCACGTGTTAGTTATGATGAACACAATCGTGTTACGAGTATTGTCGATCCTAAATACAGCGTTAATTATGAATATGACTTGGCAGGTAATCGCCGTCGCGTACAGGCTTTTTATCATGATGGTACAGGCAATAACCAACGTGAACAGGATTACTGGTATGACTATGACCAAATGAACCGTTTCGTGATGACACAAGGTGCATTTGATGGGGAACGCGGTACAGGTAGTATTGTTCGAGGTGTTCATGGTGTTGAAATTGGCTATGATCTTGCGGGTAATCGGCGTGTTGCCAACAATGAAACCTATTTCTACAACAACGATAATCTTTTAGTTGCTGCTTTTATTGATGATGTGCAGCGAGCTGTTCGTGAATATGATGCAGTTGGTAATGTTAAAAATTATATAGAATACGATACTGACGGGGCTACCGTATTGCGTGCAACAGCTTCAAGTTATTTGACC
>CAZPAE010000265.1:0-4829 GCA_964584455.1 uncultured Thioalkalispiraceae bacterium | reverse complement strand
AGTTAAATAATCCTTGTAATGGCTATGATCCGACACCAATAGAAATCCTTATCTGGAAATAGTGTTCTGGATTATGGTTGCAGGACGACCTGGAACCTTATTTTTCATGGTGGGACGACCTACCCTTGAACATAAGCCATGAATATTATGTTTAAAAAAGTACTTATTGCTAATCGTGGTGCGATTGCGGTACGTATTATTCGCACATTAAAGAAAATGGGGATAGCTTCTGTTGCTGTATATAACGAGGCCGATCGTGATTCTTTACATGTGCAGCAGGCAGATGAAGCTTGGTCGCTCGGTGAGGGAACGGCGGCACAAACCTATCTAAATCAAGCAAAGCTATTTGATATTATCCATAAAACCAATGTTGATGCTGTGCATCCAGGTTATGGTTTTTTAAGTGAAAATCCAGCTTTTGTTAAAGCTTGTGAGCAAGCAGGGATCATATTTATTGGCCCCACCACCGAGCAAATTATTACCTTTGGCCTGAAGCATAAGGCCCGTGAATTAGCAAAACAGCAAAATATTCCATTGTTACCTGGTAGTGATCTAATTGAGGATCTTGAACAAGCATTACAGGTTGCTAAAAAAATTGGTTATCCAGTGATGTTAAAGAGTACTGCCGGCGGCGGTGGTATTGGTATGCAACTTTGCTGGGATGAAACTAATTTAAAAAAATCTTTTAACAAGGTGCGAAGGTTAAGTCAAAATAACTTCTCCCATGATGGCATATTTATTGAAAAATTTATTCAGTATGCACGACATATTGAAGTACAAATATTTGGTAATGGTCAAGGGGATGCTATCGCCTTAGGTGAGCGGGATTGTTCTACGCAGCGCCGTAATCAGAAAGTCATTGAAGAAACACCTGCACCTAATTTAGCCGATGACACGCGTTTTGCTTTGCAAACAATGGCGAGGGATTTAGCTTGTGCTGTCCAATATCGTAGTGCGGGGACCATTGAGTATATTTACGATCAGCAAACGGATCAGTTCTATTTTTTGGAAATGAATACGCGCTTGCAGGTTGAACATGGTGTGACTGAACAAATTTATAACATCGACCTTGTTGAGTGGATGGTGAAGTTAGCAGCTGGCTCGCTATCTTCATTACCAAAAGGTTTGCAACCCAAGGGCCATGCTATTCAACTGCGTATTTATGCTGAAGATACCAATAAGGGATTTCAACCCGCTGCAGGTCAGTTAACTCAGGTTAGTTTTCCAGAAGAAAAACACGTTCGTGTTGAACATTGGTTGATAGAAGGTATTGAGGTCTCTGCCTATTTTGATCCAATGTTGGCTAAGTTGATCGTGACAGCAGAGCAGCGCGACGCAGCATTGGTACTGTTAGCCAAAGCAATTAAAAACACCTCTCTGTATGGTATAGAAACCAATATTAATTATTTGCGTGCTGTTTTGAATACAGAACCTTTTATCAAAGGGGAAATGTATACCCGCTATTTAGAAGAGTTTGTCGCTGAGTCAAGCACGATTGATGTTCTACAAGCAGGAACAATGACAACTATCCAATCTTATCCTGGTCGAACAGGGTATTGGGATGTGGGGGTACCGCCATCTGGGCCCTTTGATAACCTTTCGTTTCGCTTAGCAAACCAACTATTAGGTAACCATATTGAAGCCGCAGGCTTAGAGATAACCCTAAATGGCCCGGTATTAAAATTCCACTGTGCAACGAAAATTGTGTTAGCCGGTGCCAATCTACCAGCTAAGCTGGATGACAAACCGGTCGATTTTTGGTCTGTAATTGATGTTTGCGCAGGGCAAACCTTGTCTCTTGGACAAGTGATTGGGGCGGGGGCAAGGACCTATTTATGTATTCAAGGTGGAATACACTGTCCTGATTATTTAGGTTCCAAAGCCACTTTTACATTAGGTATGTTTGGCGGCCATGTTGGACGAGCTTTACGTACGGGAGATGTGCTTCATTTTGCTCAGGTTGAAGATACGAGTAAGATGAAAAAGTTGCCTGATACATTAATTCCTCAGTTAACCAAAACTTGGCAATTACGTGTTACTTATGGCCCCCATGGTGCGCCTGATTTTTTTACTGAACAAGATATTGACACTTTGTTCAGCTCTCAGTGGGAAGTGCATTATAACTCAAGCCGAACCGGAATACGTTTGATTGGGCCTAAGCCGGAGTGGGCTCGTTCTACTGGTGGTGAAGCAGGCATGCACCCTTCCAATATTCACGATAATGCCTATGCGATAGGTACAGTCGATTTTACTGGTGATATGCCGGTTATTTTAGGGCCTGATGGCCCGTCATTAGGTGGTTTTGTTTGTCCTGTTACAGTAATAAAAGCTGACCTATGGAAACTTGGCCAAGTCACGGCCGGTGATAACATTCAGTTCTTGCCTGTCAGTATTGATACAGCAGTGAGCCTTGATAAAACGCAAAATGGTGACATTGATACCCTTAAAAAACGTAATACTGCTAACTATAGTAAAGAGAAAATAACGACCGCCGTTTTAAAAACCTTAGGTGAAGATAAGGTTGGCACTAAGGTCGTTTATCGTTCTGCCGGGGATGGCTATTTATTAATTGAATATGGACCACTTATTTTAGACATTGCATTGCGTTTTCGTGTGCACAATTTACTGCTTTGGCTGCAAGAGAAAAATATCCCAGGTGTTATCGATATTACGCCTGGGATACGCTCATTACAGATCCACTATGATAGCCATATTATTAGTCTTAACCCGCTTTTATATATACTTGAAGCGGCCGAATATGAGCTGGCTGATAATAATGCGGGCTCAGTGCCTGCACGTATCGTTCATTTACCATTAAGCTGGGATGACCAGGCATGTCATATGGCCGTTGAAAAATATATGCAATCCGTTCGACGTGATGCGCCTTGGTGCCCCGATAATATCGAGTTTATTCGGCGTATCAATGGGCTAAAGAGCGTAGAGCAAGTAAAAGAGATTGTTTTCTCGGCTAGTTATTTAGTGATGGGATTAGGCGATGTTTATCTGGGAGCGCCAGTTGCCACACCATTAGATCCGCGACATCGTTTAGTCACAACAAAATATAATCCGGCTCGTACCTGGACGGCTGATAATTCAGTGGGTATTGGCGGTTCCTACTTATGTATCTATGGCATGGAAGGGCCGGGGGGATACCAGTTCATTGGACGAACATTACAAATGTGGAACCGCTATCACAAAACTGATGTATTTACCCAACCATGGTTATTACGATTTTTTGATCAAATTCGTTTTTATGAAGTAAGTGCGCAAGAGTTACTGGATATTCGTCAAGACTTTCCAAGAGGACAGTATCCAATCAATATCGAAGAAACTGAATTTAGTCTTTCTAACTATCAAGCATTTTTATCGCAAGAGTCACAGAGTATCAAGGCCTTTGAGCAAAAGCGTGCCCAGGCATTTGATGCTGAATTACAACGCTGGATTACCTCAGGTCAAATTAATTTTCACTCAGAACAGTCTGAACAGCTACAGGAAGAAACACAGGAAAATCTGCCAGAAAATAGTCGGGCGATAGAAAGTAGTGTGGCCGGCAGTGTTTGGGAGGTGTTAGTTAAACCAGGTGAATCCGTGAATAAAGATCAACCGTTGGTGATTGTTGAGTCAATGAAAATGGAGATACAAATAATTTCTCCTATTGATGGAGTGATTCACAGTTTAAGCAAGCAAGCTGGTGAGCAGGTAATGCCTGGGCAGACACTACTCGTTTTAGAGGAAAATAAAGCATGAATTTAACGATATCTTCCCTGTTAGCAGGATACCGCGAAAATCAATTCAGCCCGGAACAGGTAGTTGATTTTGTTTTGCAAAGAAGTACACAGTTTATTGATAAAAATATTTGGATTAGCCTATTATCACGGGAACAAATTCAGCCGTACATTGAAAATTTAAAAACAGCTCCAAAAGACTTACCTTTATATGGTATTCCCTTTGCGATTAAAGATAATATTGATCTGGCGGGGGTGTGTACCACAGCAGCGTGCTCTGATTTCGAATATCTTCCGTCACAGTCTGCTTTTGTGGTTGCGAAACTAATAGAGGCAGGAGCGATTCCTATCGGAAAAACGAATATGGATCAGTTTGCGACAGGTTTGGTGGGGACACGTTCTCCTGAACCATGGGGTATATGTCAGAATGCATTTGATTCATCCTATATTGCCGGTGGCTCCAGTTCTGGATCCGCTGTAGCTGTGAGTTTAGGGCTAGTTTCTTTTTCATTAGGTACGGATACAGCCGGGTCTGGTCGGGTGCCTGCCGCACTAAACAATCTTATTGGTCTTAAACCATCTAAAGGGCTACTTAGCATGCAGGGCGTTGTGCCTGCCTGTCGTAGTTTAGATTGTGTTAGTATTTTTGCATTGAATACGGATGATGCAAATAGTGTTTTCAATGTTGCTGCTGTTTATGATGATAAAGATGATTATGCAAGAAAAAATACATTTGAAAACAATCATCGATTTTACCGTGAGATTAAACACAATTTTAGTTTTTTGGTTCCAAAAACAGCGCAGTTAGATTTTTTCGGGGATAAGAATACTGCTGAGCTATTTGATGCTAGCGTGGATCAGTTAATCAATTTAGGAGGCAAAAAAGTAGAGGTTGATTTTTCACCTTTTTTATCGGCAGCAAAATTACTTTATGAAGGGCCATGGGTGGCTGAGCGCTATGTAGCAATTGAGGAAACAATAACGAAAAAAACAGGTGCATTATTACCTGTGATTAAACAAATTATTGGCGGTGCGGTAAAACACCGTGCGACAGATGTTTTTAAGTCACAATATCAGCTGCAACATTTGAAAAAAATAACAGAT
>CAZPAE010000264.1:0-4852 GCA_964584455.1 uncultured Thioalkalispiraceae bacterium | reverse complement strand
TAACCATGGAATCCGCTACTGGTCACCGCCACATCGGCAACCGGTACTTGCCACGGACCCACTAACTGATCTCGTGTGACTAAGCCGGTGACACTGCGATCACCAATGGTAATTAAGAATTGTTTTGCTGCCACCGTGGGTAATTGGAGTAAGCGCTGTAAGGCATCTGCGATCTCAATATGATCTGTGGCAAAGGCTTCCGTTTGATTGGCTCGACGTGTCACATCACGCAACATCTTCGGCGGTTTACCCAATAACACATCCAGTGGCATATCTATTGGTGTATTATTAAAGTGTTCATCTTCTACTACCAATTGATGTTGCTCTGTGGCTTCACCTAATACCGCATAAGGACAACGTTCACGCTCACATAACGCCACAAATCCAGCCAAGTCTTGCTGTTTGACTGCCAATACATAACGTTCTTGGGATTCATTACACCAAATTTCCATAGGTGACATACCCGGCTCATCATTGGGGATGGCACGTAATTGAAAACGTCCACCGCGTTCACTATCGTGAACCAACTCTGGCATGGCATTCGATAAGCCACCGGCACCCACATCATGGATCCACAAAATCGGGTTAGTCTCACCTTGTTGCCAACATTGATCGATCACTTCTTGAGCGCGCCGTTGCATTTCTGGGTTGCCACGTTGCACGGAAGAAAAATCTAAATCCGCATGACTGGTCCCGGTTGCCATGGAAGAAGCCGCACCACCACCTAAACCAATTAACATGGCCGGTCCACCTAACACGACTAATTTTGCTCCGACTGGAACAGAAGATGGCATGGCAATATGTTCACCGCGAATATTACCTACACCACCGGCTAACATAATGGGTTTGTGATAACCCCGTACCTCAGCACTCTCCCCTTGCGGGACTTTTTCCTCAAAGGTACGGAAATAACCACAGATATTAGGGCGCCCGAACTCATTATTGAACGCCGCCGCCCCAATGGGGCCTTCCAACATAATATCTAAAGCAGACACAATCCGATCAGGTCGACCATAATTGGTCTCCCACGCTTGCGGTAATTCCGGTAGCTGCAAATTAGACACTGAAAAGCCAGATAATCCCGCCTTGGGTTTGGAACCGCGTCCAGTTGCCCCTTCATCCCGAATTTCACCACCGGAACCAGTCGCAGCACCTGGAAAAGGCGCAATGGCGGTGGGATGATTATGCGTTTCCACTTTCATTAAAATATGGATCGGCTCTTGCTGATAGCCATATTGCTTACCCACCGGGTCAGGCATAAACCGATCGGTGCTAAATCCTTCCATGACCGCCGCATTGTCTTTGTAGGCCGATAAAATACCCGCTGGATGCTGCTGATAAGTATGTTTGATCATGCCAAACAAAGAATGCGCTTGTTTTTGACCATCAATTACCCAATCCGCATTAAAGATCTTATGTCGACAATGCTCCGAGTTAGCCTGGGCAAACATCATCAACTCAATATCATTGGGATTACGGCCTAATGCGGTAAAACTGTCGACTAAATAGCTGATTTCATCTTCAGCCAGCGCTAAACCCCAGTCTTGGTTTGCTTGCACTAGCGCGTCGCGCCCACCTTGTAAAATATCAACGCTCTTAAAGGTTGCTGGTTCTGTATGGCTAAATAATGCCTCAGCGGCAGCTGTCTCAAATGCCACACTCTCGATCATTCGGTCATGTAAAACAGGTGTCATTTGCGCAAGGATATCGTCCGTTACCGATGTACTCGTGGTAATAAAATAAGCGATGCCTCGCTCAATGCGCTTCACAAACGATAAGCCGCAATTATGCGCAATATCTGTCGCTTTACTGGACCAAGGAGAAATCGTACCCGCACGAGGTATGACAAGAACAAGCTGACCTTGAGTCGATAACTCATTGACCGAGCCATCATTGAGTAATTGATTTAGCCGTGTCTGCTGTTGTTCGCTAACTGGCTGGGAAATATCAACAAAATAACGATATTCCGCAGCAACATCGGTGACCGAAGGGTAAATCGCAATGAGTTTTTGGAGTAATTTGTCACGTCGAAAAGGCGATAGCGCAATCCCGCCACGTAGCTGTAGCATAGTCATTCAAATCCAGGTCATTCCAGAAGGAACGACATGATACTGGATCGACAAGAAAGCGACCAGCTCTACCAGTTAGCCGCGTCTTTGAGTGTCTGGACGATGGTATTAAAGCCCGTTTCGCGCAGATCGACGACACAGACCAAATTGCTATAACCACAAACAGCAAATTGCGGCCCTTTCACCAACCAACCTGTGGGGGGTGTCCAACCGCGCATTTGGGTAAACATCGCCAGCTGGTCGGCATTGCCTTGCACCATTCGTTTGTAATCATGCGCGAACTTAGCCAACTGGTGTAGCATATCATCACCGCCACCATAGCCCTCTACAAGCTCGCCATCATCACGAAACTGACACACTGCCATCACACCATCTTCTGCCATTACACGTTTTAACATAAGCTTAGCTATCGAGTAGTTGATAAGCGGCATCAAAGTCAATTTTATCGTTAGCAGCAATTACACCGAAACAATCATTGACCACGACGGTCCATTCAAAACCAATTAATGAGAAACCTTTGATAGGATAGAAGCCTTGCATGTCGGTCATGGCCTCCCAACCACGTGCTTGCATCGTTGCAATAGCACCATTGGCAACACAAACATGACAAAGTAAATCCAGCATCCTTTCGTTAATCACTTCCTTGTCTGAAATAATTGAAGAAATTAACTCTCCCTTTGGGTTAAACTCAAATGCGGCCAGTGCACTCTCTAACTTCATTAGTTCTTCTAATTTTACCATGACCCTCTCTCACACTAATTCCCCCGTTTGTACGGCGATATGCTCATTCATATATTTTATTATTGGATTGATCTGCGTCAATTTACTATCAATGAGACAAAAAACATTAGCACGTACACAAACCGTATACGTGTCACCTTTTACTATCCACCCTTGCGCCGGTGCACAACCACAATCGTTCCCCATTAGCTTTAGCATATCAACTTGCATATGCATGCCCATGGATGTTGCTCGACACATGATAGAGGCCATACGCGCTAACTCTTCGTTTAGATGACCTTCGTAAGTGAAACGATCACCGCGATAGGAATATTCACCTGCTGCGATGACACCCGTTAAATTTGCTAATTCCTGGACAAGACTCATTTATCTCAATGCATTATTTGTTAAACTATGTTCTAAGTTGACCACACACGATGCTTTGTTGCAATACCCGTATGACTAATTTCACATCTGCTAATATTCTTCGTCGTTTCGCTGCGATGGCATACGATGGCTTACTATTGTTTGCTGTTTTAATTATAGCAAGTTTTATTTCTTTAGCTTTTACAGGCGGCAAAGGTAGTGCACAATTTAATCCACTACTTTCATTTTATTTTATTACTGTCATTTATTTATTTTTTGCCTGGTTTTGGACTCATGGTGGGCAAACTCTCGGCATGCGAGCATGGAAAATAAAACTGGTACGACAAGATAATACCTTACTATCTTGGTATGATGCCGCAATACGTTATGCGGTTAGCTTACCTGCATGGGTATTTTTATTATTCAGCATATTAGTAAGTTTTGATAAGTTGGAAACACAAACCGTATTACATCAACTACCTAGCGCCGTACTGTACCTTATCGCACTAAGCTGGTTAATCGCAGATCAATTACCCAATAACTGGCGTGAAAAGCTAACCAAGACTAAAATTATCTTTATCGGTGGCAGTAGCTAGCGCGTTTTTGTCAGTAAAATACCGCCGAACACCATGACAATAAAGGTGGGCACCATGGCCGACAAGATAGGCGGTAGTTCATAAACTAAACCCGCTTTGGCAATAAGCTGATTAAAAATATAAAACCCTAATCCGAGTAAAAACCCAACTACAATACGCTGGCCTGCGCCAACGTTACGCAATGAACCAAACACAAAGGGCACGGCCAATACAATCATCACTGCAATGGTGACCGGCGCAATCACTTTTGACCAAAAAGATAACTCATACTCTCTTGAATCTAGTTGATTATCTTTTAAGTATTCAATATAACCGCGGAGTTTCCAAATAGATAAATTCTCCGGGGTAACCGACACAACACTCACCACTTCAGGGTTCAATAAGCTTTTCCACTGCATTGTGGGTAACACACTTTTTTCAATTGCATTAGGCGAAATCTTATTTCTTGTGACCCGGTATAATTGCCACTGTTCTTGTATTTCCATATAGCTGGCACTGGCGGCATTAATGGTTTCAATGAGGTTCTGGCTATCATCAAATATATATAAGTTGACCCCAATTAAACGTCCGTCATTCTCAACACGACGAATGTGAATATAGTTATTAGTATCCCGCGCCCATAAGCCATAGTCGGTATTCAAACTAATTTTCCGTTCCATGGCCGCAACCCGCTCTAGCTTTGCATACTGAATAGCAGGTGGTGCAATAAACTCACCGATAACAATCACCAAGGCTGCTAAAATCACACCGGTTTTTAATACCGAAAGGGTAATCCGCAAAACGGACACACCCGCAGCACGAATAGCAATCAGCTCACTATTACTAGCTAACATGCCTAAGCTCATCATGGTTCCGAGCAAGGCAATCATGGGAAACAGGCGATATAACTTTTGAGGAATATTTAATAAAACAAACTTAATCGCTTGCCATACATCATAGTTAGCTCGGCCAATGTCTTCGGTTTCACCGGCAAAACTGATTAAGCTAGCCAGCGTTAACATCACAATCAGCACGGCCAATACACCCATGGCAATGGTTTTACCAATATAGCGATCTAAGATGTCCATTTTTTCTTACCGTACCAAAACCGCCGCCACAGGG
>CAZPAE010000263.1:3306-4863 GCA_964584455.1 uncultured Thioalkalispiraceae bacterium | reverse complement strand
AAGGACGGTAGCTCATGCTATGTGGGCAAATGGGGACTAAAATCATCGCGTCCATATTAGGCTCCACAATCGGGCCGCCACTGGAGAGCGCGTAAGCGGTGGACCCGGTGGGAGTCGACACAATCAGCCCATCTGAGCGCATGGTGTTAAGCAAACGACCATCGATGTAGGTATCGGTTTCAATCATGCGGGCCACTTCCCATTTGTGGACCACCACATCATTAAACGCATCGCTAGTACGCGCTTCTTCGGCCTGGTGATTATCAATGGTGGCTGACAACATGATTCGTTGTTCTTCGATGTATTGGCCATCAAGCACTTCATCGATATGACGTTGCATTTCTTGTGGCGACACATCAACCAAAAAGCCTAACCGGCCTAAATTGACACCGAGCAGCGCAATATCATGATTGACTAATTCGCGTGCGCTATGGAGCAAAGTACCATCGCCGCCAACGGTAATCGCTAAATCACATTTCTTACCAATTTCATCGAAACTGGCGGTGGGCAATGGTAAGGGGCGAATGGCTTGAGCGGTGTGATCCTCCAACCATACCTCACAATTGCGTCGAATCAGAAGTTCGCTGAGTTGCAATAAGGTATCGGCTACGCTGGGATCGCCGTATTTACCAATTAGTCCAATCTTTGAAAAGCTACTGTGCATGTTCTGCCTCATCTGCCGCAACGTTAGCATAAGTGAACCTAGCCAGGCTATGTGGCCGGTGCGGTTAACCCGAAGTTTACCCGAAGAATCAGTGAAATGGATTAGCACTGTGTAGCTTCGACTGCTAAAGTTAACGCTGGAGTAGAATGGATAAGTTGTATGGGTAAGTCATCAAAATCAGCTGCAACCAGTGGCGTGGATAGGGCGCAAACACTATTGAAAACCCTGGTGGAGCGTTATATCCGCGATGGGCAGCCAGTAGGGTCACGAATACTGGCCAAAGATTCGGGGCTGGCTTTATCGCCTGCCACGATTCGTAATGTGATGGCAGATTTAGAGGAAATGGGGCTGGTTTTGTCCCCGCATACCTCAGCAGGGCGTATTCCCACCCCGAAAGGCTATCGGATGTTTGTGGATAGCTTATTGACGGTGCAGCCGATGGGGCAAGAGGCGTTTAACAGCATCAAACAGCAGCTTTCCATCAGCGGCAATACCGATAATCTCATCAATCAGGCTTCGTCCATGTTATCGGAGATTACCCAACTAACGGGGATTGTGACCGTCCCTAAGCGGGAGCGACATCGGTTAGAGCATATCGAATTTCTGAAATTGTCCCCACAGCGGGTGCTGGTGATTTTGGTGGTCAATGGCCAAGAAGTGCAGAACCGGGTTATTGATACGGAGCGGGATTTTACCGCAGCAGAATTACAGCAAGCGGGTAATTATCTGAACAGTGAATTTGCTGGTCAAGATTTAGACACTATTAGAACCAATGTTTTACAGGGTATGCAGCAGGTGCGTGATGCCATGCAACAAATGATGCAGGATGTCATGCTCATGGCCGATCAGGTGCTGGATGTGCACCAGCGAGATGTCGTACCGCGTGAGGATCT
>CAZPAE010000263.1:0-3296 GCA_964584455.1 uncultured Thioalkalispiraceae bacterium | reverse complement strand
AGCAAGACGACGACTATGTACTTGCTGGCCAAACTAACCTCATGAGCTATGCGGAAATGTGCAATATCGATAAACTACGCAATCTCTTTGAGGCATTTAATACCAAGCGGGATATCTTGCATATCCTCGACCAGTCGATTCATGCTGAGGGAATGCAAATTTTCATCGGCGGTGAGTCAGGATACGAGGTATTAGATGATGTTTCTGTTGTGACGGCACCTTACAAAGCTGACGATGAGATAATTGGCGTACTGGGGGTGATTGGTCCGACCCGAATGGCCTATGATCGGGTTATTCCCATTGTGGATATCACAGCAAAAGTCATTAGCGCCATCTTGAGACCAGAATAACTGACCCTATATCAAAAGAAATTTTTAGCCCTACTGGGTGGGGCTGTATTGGATTCAATGAATTCGGAGAACAGCATGACCAAGAAGGATGACCAGGTAGACGATCTGGTAACAGAAGAACACGAGATGTCTGAAGGAGACGAAGATACGGTTGAAATGGAGGTCAGCAATTCGGCGATGACGGAGCTCGAAGAAGAATTAGCGCAGGCGAAAGCCAAAGCGGATGAGAGTTGGGATAAGATGGTGCGCGCCACCGCCGAACTGGATAATATTCGTCGCCGTTCAGAGCGCGAATTGGAAAACGCGCATAAATACGCACTAGAGAAATTTTTGCACGAGCTGTTGCCGATTAAAGACAGCTTGGAAATGGGCTTAGTGGCAGCACAAAATGAAGATGCCGATGTGGCCAAGCTGCGTGAAGGCTCAGAATTAATCCTGAAAATGTTACGTGATGCCCTGGATAAATTTGGTATCGAGGAAATCGACCCCATGGGCCATCCTTTCGATCCCGAACACCATCAGGCCATGTCCATGTTGGAAAGCCCTGACCATGAGCCCAATACGGTCATGGTGGTGATGCAGAAGGGCTATAAGCTGAATGATCGATTGGTACGTCCCGCTATGGTGACGGTCGCCAAACAACCCGAAGGGGCGTAACAGCAATCTTGAGTAAAAGGCTTGAACTTGAACAGATAGCCCCCAAATAAGTAAACAGACAATATGCAGGTGAATAAATAACCGCTTGAAATTTTTGGAGATAAAAAGCAATGGGTAAAATTATAGGCATTGACTTGGGTACAACAAATTCGTGTGTCGCTGTAATGGACGGTGGCCAACCCAAAGTAATCGAAAACTCAGAAGGTGATCGCACCACACCCTCAATCGTGGCCTTCACCAAAGATGAAGTGATTGTCGGTCAATCGGCAAAACGCCAGGCGGTCACCAATCCTCATAATACCTTGTTTGCTGTTAAGCGTTTAATCGGTCGTAAGTTCACTGATAAAGAAGTGCAAAAAGACATCGACATGGTGCCTTACAAAATCATCCAAGCGGACAATGGTGATGCTTGGGTCGATGTAGATGGTAAGAAAATGGCACCGCCTGAGATTTCTGCTCGTGTGTTACAAAAAATGAAAAAGACAGCAGAAGATTATCTCGGTGAAGAAGTCACTGAAGCCGTGATTACCGTACCCGCTTACTTTAACGACTCACAACGCCAAGCCACCAAAGATGCAGGTAAAATTGCAGGCTTGGATGTTAAACGGATTATCAACGAACCAACCGCAGCCGCTTTAGCCTTTGGGTTAGATAAAAAACAAGGCGACCGTAAAATTGCAGTATACGACTTAGGTGGTGGTACGTTTGATATTTCTATCATTGAAATTGCTGAGATCGATGGCGAACACCAAATCGAAGTGTTATCAACCAATGGTGACACATTCTTAGGTGGTGAAGATTTTGATATGCGCCTCATCGATTACTTGGTGGCAGAATTTAAGAAAGACCAAGGTATCGATTTGAAAGGCGATCCGCTAGCCATGCAGCGTCTGAAAGAAGCCGCGGAAAAAGCCAAGATTGAACTGTCTTCTTCACAGCAAACTGATGTGAACTTACCGTATGTCACAGCTGATGCTTCTGGACCAAAACACATGAACGTGAATGTGACCCGGGCCAAATTAGAGTCATTGGTTGATGAATTAATCACACGTTCCATTGAGCCGTGTAAAGTGGCATTGAATGATGCAGGTTTATCGGCTTCTGAAATTGATGATGTGATTTTAGTGGGTGGTCAAAGCCGGATGCCGAAAGTGCTAGAGGCAGTGAAGGAGTTCTTTGGTAAAGACCCACGTAGAGATGTGAACCCGGATGAGGCGGTTGCCATCGGTGGTGATGTGAAAGATGTCTTATTATTAGACGTGACGCCACTATCACTCGGTATTGAAACCTTAGGTGGTGTGATGACGAAGTTGATCGATAAAAACACCACGATCCCAACTAAAGCCAATCAGGTTTTCTCCACGGCGGATGATAATCAAACAGCTGTGACCGTTCATGTATTACAAGGTGAACGTGAACGGGCTGATGTGAATAAATCACTGGGTCGTTTTGATTTAAGCGATATCCCACCGGCACCACGGGGTGTACCACAAATTGAAGTGACATTTGATATCGATGCCAATGGTATTTTAAACGTATCGGCAAAAGATAAAGCCACCGGTAAAGAACAATCTATTGTGATTAAAGCATCCAGTGGTTTATCGGACGATGAAATCGAAAAAATGGTGAAAGATGCCGAAGCCAATGCCGCGGAAGATAAAAAATTCCAAGAGTTGGTGAACTTACGTAACCAAGCCGATAGCCTTATTCATGCGACCAAGAAATCCATGGACGAGTTGGGTGACAAGTTGGAAGCGGATGAAAAATCCAATATTGAAACGGCCATTGGTGAGTTAGAAGAAGCATTGAAGGGCGACGATGGTGAAGTCATTGAAGCAAAAACCAAAGCTTTGAGCGAAGCTTCAGCGAAAATGGCAGAACGCTTGTATGCTGAAAAGGCACAACAACAAGGTGGTGCGCAGCCAGGTGCCGACGCCGCAGGCAACAGCAACCAAGGTGACGATGTTGTTGATGCTGAGTTTGAAGAAGTGGATGAGAAAAAAGCATAATTGACTTACGTTAAGACAACCTCTTTTGTTAAAGAGGTAAGTCGATCTCGTACTTTTGGTTTCTTAAGAGATTTTGAGTTTTTACGTGCACAGAATTTGGCATTAGGAGGCAGTTTAGATAATGCAATTGCTGTAGACGATCAAAAGATCCTTAATGAAGATGGTTTGCGTTATGAAGATGAGTTCGTAAAGCATAAAATCCTTGACGCTATTGGCGACTTATATTTACTGGGCCATAGCTTGATTGGTTCGTTCAAAGGCTACAAATCAGGCCATGAAC
>CAZPAE010000262.1:3727-4874 GCA_964584455.1 uncultured Thioalkalispiraceae bacterium | reverse complement strand
ACTCAAAATGACACTATGCCTGAAATGGATGAAAATAAAATCGACTTAAAAGAATGGACACGCCGCATTAGTGAAGAAGAAATGCCAGTCTTTGCACATACGGCCAAAAGCATTGTGTCCGCATCGGTCGAAGAAGACACATCCACCTCGGAATTAGCTCATCTGATCCTGCGCGATAGCACCATGACCGCACGTATATTAAGGCTAGCTAATAGTGCTTATTACAACCCAAGCAACCAACCTGTGAATACCATTAGCCGCGCAATCGTGTTTCTAGGGTTCAGTGTTGTACGCAATATGGCATTAACTATTTCGATTTTAGAGCCCTTAATACGGGGCATTCAACACGAGCATGCTCTGACAGAATTAGCCCGCTCCTTTCATGCTGCCATCCAGGCAAAACATATTTCGCAACAGCGCGGCAATAACAATCCAGAGGCTATTTTTTTAGCCGCCTTATTATCACGCATTGGTCATATTGCATTTTGGTGTTTTCCTTACGGACATGCGGTCACACTTAATAAAGCCTATCAACAGTGTGAAGCGCCGAGCATGGCCGAAGAAACCACACTCGGCTTTCAACTCAAACAGCTCACATTATCACTCAATAATGAATGGCATTTGAGTCCGTTATTAGCCGAATATTTAAAAGGCAAAAATAATACCGACCCGCTGATGCAAGATCTCACACAAGCCGACGAATTGGCACTTGCAGTTGAAGAGGGGTGGGGCAGTCTTAATGTAAAAACATCCATCGCGGCCATTGCAGAACATATTGAGCTGTCAGTAGAAGATACCACCGAATTGGTTGAACGTGGTGCCTATGAGGCAGCACAAATGGCCTTAGAGTATGGGGCTGAAGCTGCTAGCCAGCTTATTCCACTACCACAAACAGATGCAGAAATTAACAATACGATTTCTGCCCCGCTGATGCAGGATCATACCTTGCAGCTGAATATTCTACGTGAACTGACTACCATGCTGCATGAAAAAACGGACCTTAACGCCGTGTTGGGTATGATCATCGAAGGTATCTATCGTGCACTCAACATGGAAAGAACGGTTGTAGCCTTCGTCAGTCCTGCCGACGATATTTTACGTGCCAAATATGTATTGGGTGATAATAATGAAAAACTGCAAAAACAAT
>CAZPAE010000262.1:863-3698 GCA_964584455.1 uncultured Thioalkalispiraceae bacterium | reverse complement strand
TTTCGCATTTATTAAAATCTAAAAACCCTTTTTGGTGCAATGCACAAACAAAAAAAGAAATACAATCTTATATTAACGAAGAGCTAAAAACTTGCCTAGGTACATTAGACTTTTTTGCAATGCCCATCTGGATAGGAAATCAAGGTGGTGGAATAATTTATGCTGATTGCAAATTAACAGGTCGTCAACTTACTGCAGAAGAGTTTCAAACGTTTACCCATTTTAGTGAGTATGCTTCTATTGCTTTTGATTTACTCATTATTAAAAAAGGCTAAAACAACAAAGGGGATAAAACTATCCCCTTTGTCCTCTACTTCTAATCGATCGAAATAAGTTCAATCTCAAAAATTAATGTTTCATTTGGTCCAATCGAGCCACCGGCACCTCGTTCGCCATAGGCCAAGTCAGGTGGAATAACCACTTTCCATTTCGAACCTACCGGCATCATAGGTAAAATCTCTTGCCAACCTTTAATCACACCATTAACCGGAAAGCTCGCTGGCTGATTACGTTTTACAGAACTATCAAATACTGTGCCATTTACCAAGGTACCATGATAATGCACAGTCACTTTACTGTCTGCGCTAGGCTTCTTGCCCTTACCTTTCGTCAACACTTGATACTGCATACCGTTCTTGAGTTCTTTTACGCCTTTTTTCTTTTTGTTCTCAGCACGAAATTTATCGCCAGCCACTTTTGCCTTATCTGCTTCACTCTTACGTTCTTGCATCATTTTCTGCTGATAAGCCACCAACGCTGCTTGCATATCCGGTGCAGATACCTTTAAGGACTGCCCTGTTAATACATCTTCGATTGCCTGGGCTAATGCAGCCGCATCAATATCTTTTAAACCTTGTTGGCGGATGTTATTTGCTAATTGCACCCCTACTGCATAACTAAATTTTTGTTTATCCGTGGTGTAGGCTTTATCTGCTGCCCAGCCCGTCAACGTTAAACCACATAACGAAATAACAGCTAATGACTTATATATAATTGTTTTCACAACATTATCCTTACGAGTTTGAATAAATTATGGTCGGATTGTACATGAGATAAAACAGATTTCCTGTATTTCGTCGCAAAATACGTTTTTGGTCGGTAAACATATTGGGCCAACGCAAAATATCTCTTCAACTATCGCCGAGCCAAGCATACTACGGCCTGTCACATAAATACACCTATACACAGGATTTTGCCAGAAACCTCAGCACCGTTAATGCCTATACTTAACTAGAGGCTAAAGGTGATCATACTTATATTACACGCTTGAGACTTCGACACGATTACGGCCATTATCTTTTGCCATATAAAGCGCATTATCCGACTTACTTAATAACACCCTGAGATCATCTTCTACAGCAAACGCAGCAACACCAAA
Organism: uncultured Thioalkalispiraceae bacterium; assembly: GCA_964584455.1. GTDB lineage: Bacteria > Pseudomonadota > Gammaproteobacteria > UBA6429 > Thiohalophilaceae > CAZPAE01. The sequence continues at coordinate 2,320 of CAZPAE010000262.1, read as the reverse complement.
ACTACACGTTAATTGCCCAACAATATCAAAGCTATGTTTCTCGACAGCAAGTCGTAGTTTTTCAGCGAGGGATCTGGCACCTTTTTGCCGTGTTTGAGGGCAAAAAATCACGAACTCCTCGCCCCCCCAGCGACCAACTTGATCCGAGCGCCGCACTTTTTTCGACAAAAGTTCAGCAAACTCGATTAGTACTTTATCACCAATAACATGGCCATACTGGTCATTAACTTTCTTGAAGTAATCCAAGTCACATATGATGATTGAAAAATTACACTTATAACGCTGACAACGAATAATCTCTTCATCAATGAGTTGATTCAACTTACGGCGGTTAAACAATCCAGTTAAGAAATCTTGCTCTGATACCTTGGTAATTTCTTCTGTTAAGCTCTGCTGACGCTCAATCAATTTTCGGCCAATAATATAAGGGTAGATAAGCGATAAACAAACGAAAACAACAATAGAAATGACATACTCCCAGCGTTCCCCTGTGGACTCAACTTCTGAATCGGAAAATAAAACTTGAGAAAGAGCATGCTCTAGCCAAAACTCCCAGCAAAAGCTAAGAAGTAACACGCTTACAATCACTGTAATAAGAACAAGACGAAACTGTCTTATGTCCACTAGACTATCAACTCCCTTCGACAACTAACGTACATCTGACATGCTCCAACATTGGAGCGATAATATTTTAATTAGGTACTATGTAGTAATAAGTAACAACTATTTTTATCGTTATAGGTGATTATAACATGATTTATTTAATAACGGCTGGTTAATAGCAATAAACGCAATCTAATTAAATAATTTTATGATGTGTATAAACAATACAAGCTTAATTATATTTCATTCTGTAGCCGCATTTGTGCAGGATAAGGCCGCATATAATACGAGTTCTCAATGTATTCATCTGGACATTTTCTGAAATGATGATGCAACAACGTAATAGGTACAATCAACGGTATTTCGCCTATGCGATAACGCTCAATGGTTTCTGATAATTCTGCCTTATCATCACTATCTAACTTACACTTCAAATAACCTTGTATATGCTGCAACACATTTACATGATTACCTCGCGTCGCACGTAACTTTAATGCTGCCATCAATTTCAATAAGTAAACATGGGTGGTTTCTTGTAAGGTTTGTTTGCTTGCCTCGGCCACTAGCCGACCTAATTCACGAGCCGCATTTTGTTCATGGCTCATGACAATCAACTTGTGCTGCGCATGAAACTTCTCAAGTTGGTGAAGTGAAAAATCAGCCTTAAACATTTGTTTCCAGCGATATAACACATATACTCGCTGAATAAAATTTTCACGTAACACCGCATCGCCTAGACGACCCTCTTCTTCGACAGGTAAATAAGGGAAATTTTTCATCACCTGCTCAGCATAAACCCCCGCCCCAATACGGTTAGGTTGATTTTTAATATAAACTTTAACCCGCTCCATACC
>CAZPAE010000262.1:0-848 GCA_964584455.1 uncultured Thioalkalispiraceae bacterium | reverse complement strand
GGTGAATCTTTTTTAAAGATATAACCGCAAATATCAGATTGCCATGACATTTGTTTATTCGCACTAGCGCGCAACGCTTCAGTAACATCTTTACCGGGGTTCTTAACACCAATACACTTTATCTGCTCACCGTCCTTAACAAGATGAATAGGTTCCCGGGGAACCCCTAGTCCAATATCTAGCTCAGGACAAAATCGAATAAACTGAAAGTACTCCCCTAAAGTTTTTTCAATATAACTATTACGTTTATGCCCGCCATCATAGCGAACCTTATCACCTAACAAACAGCTACTAATCCCAATATTAATGACGGGTGTTTCAGATAATAGCGTCATAAGCGTGATGAAACTCCTGGGTCCATTGATCAGCCCACCAATTTGCATTTGCTTCGGTATTTTTCTCTTTTACTTGTTTTGAGTGGCTGAGAAAATGAAAGCACTCATGGGCTAAAGTATGAATAGCACAACTCTCTAAATCGTGAAACACAAACGTCTTGGCACCTGAACGCCAACCTTGCTTGGCTTTTTTATTGGGAATTCGTGCCCAATGCTGATATGTATAAGGCGGCGATAGATTAATATTGACACTGGCTCGCAGCCGGTATCCCGTTTTATACATAACAGAACGAGGTTCCGTCTTGACAGGATAAGCACAACAACCATGCAATACGACATGGCGGGTCAATGGCAGTAATTTGACCCACTCTACAAGCTGTAAATCATATTTACTAAGCTTATTGCTAATAAACTGAATCACATGCGGCATCGCAATTTTATCAATAAATCGCGTTTCAAATGCAATATTGGCAGCTAGCTTGCTCATATATCAAGTGTATCAATAATGCGGCG
>CAZPAE010000261.1:0-4884 GCA_964584455.1 uncultured Thioalkalispiraceae bacterium | reverse complement strand
GATGATGCACCATAAAAAATGCAGCCCGGCCGCGTTGGCTACCCAATAACATCAACGGCAAACTTAATATGGCACTCACCGGCAGTGTCACTGGCAAGGTTACCGCTTGCACAAAAGACAACACCCGTGAATGGTGTGTAACTAAATGACTTAATTCATGCGCCACAATGGCTTGTACTTCATCTTGATTTAATTGCTTTAATACATGGGCATGCAACAGGATATGCCCATGTCCAGCAAAATTATCCAGCGCAAACGCATTCAACCCAGATAACTGCAAAATATATAATCGCGGGGTCGGTATAGTTAAGCGTTGCGCTAACTGTTGAGTCAAACCAAGTAACCAGGTGGGCACAGTAGGCCCATCGCCCAGCCAAAAAACGCAGATTTTAGTAAGGAAATGACTGAGCAAAAATGCCAACACCAGTAACAAAAGCATCAAATAAACAAGATAAGCTATAGACAGCTCAAACAACCATGCCTGGCAAAATAGCAACTGGAAAACAATGGATGTTAAGCAGATAAGTAGGGCAAGGAAGCCCGGCAATGAAAGTCGCGTCACAAATCAGATACCCCAATTAATGGCTTAGTAATAGTGTATTTGTCTTTGTGAATCTCATCATATACTAACGTGTCGTACTTGGAATGTTGAAATTTCGATCGATACTTAATGATAAAACATCCAATGCCAATGTCGACGGCATGGTATTATATTGCCTGACGCCTGAAATTAGGATCAATACTTGCTTGTTAATATCGCTGCCCACACCGATTAACATGACAAGTCATACGAGTACTGGAAAAAACCTTGCAAGATCAACCAGATAATAGCACTGGCATCGCCTCCCCGCGAATGAGTCAATCTCGTTGGCGTAATTTTTTTGGCACTTTAGTGCCCAGCCGTATTCCCATCGCGTACAAATTGGCGATTATCCTGACTATTCTCATTGGCTCTGGGATGACTTTACTGGGTTTAATGATCGTCTCTAACCAGTCTCAATTACTACGCGAGCAGATTAATGACTTTGGCCAAACCATGGTTGACCACATCGCAGAATCATCCAAAGAACCGGTGTTGTCCGATGACATTCTCAGCTTAATGGTATTACTGAGCAATCTAGGCCAGAATGAAAATATTATTGGTGCGGTGATTTATGCCCATGATGGCACAGTACTCGCCAACTCAGGCAAGCTACCCATCTATGACATCCGCAAACTTTATGATCAATCGACCCAATTCAAACAAAACCACTATTCCATTGAATGGACTGACTACGATGCGGCCAACGAGCCATTAGAAGTCATTTCCTTTGTCACGCCGATTCAATACAAAGATCTCACTGCCGGCCATGCCTTGGTCACTTACAGTAAATCGGCACTAACCCAGTCACTACACGACACAATCAGTGCGATTACGGCTGCCACCATTTTTATGATACTGCTCGGTATTATTACTGCGTACTTTGTGGGTAAACGCATCTCGCGGCCAATTTACGACTTAATGGATGCCAGTCGCGCAATTCATAGCGGTGATTATGCTTATCGTATTTCTGAAAACCGTAACGATGAGATCGGTTACCTAATCAAAGCCTTTAACAACATGGCCACCGGCTTGCTTGAAAAGAATCAAGTCGAAAGTGCGTTTTCCCGCTTTGTTTCGCCTAAGGTTGCCAAACAAATTATGGAAAACCTCGATGGTGTTTCGCTTGGCGGAAAACGTGTTCAAGCAACCGCATTATTTGCAGATATTGTTGGCTTCACCAGTTTATCGGAGCGCACACCAGCAGAAGAAATTGCCTCTTTGCTAAATGAGTATTTCCGGTATATCAATATCGCCAGTCGGCTCTATCATGGCACAGTAGATAAATACATGGGTGACTGCGCCATGATCGTGTTCGGTGCCCCAGAAGAAGACGAAGATCATAAGTTTAATGCAGTGATGTGTGGTTTGATGATTCAACAAATGGTCGACAAACTCAATATTAACCGCATCCAAGAAGGTAAAGAGCCTATCGATTTTCGCATTGGTATTAACAGCGGCGAAATGCTGGCAGGCAACATGGGCTCCGATGAGCGCATGCAATACACCGTGGTGGGTGAAGCAGTCAATCTTGCCGCCCGTTTACACTCCGTTGCTGAACGGGGCCAAATCATCGTAACCGATTATTTTGTGAAAGACCCCAGCGTGCAATGGCGTATCTTAGCCCATCGACATAGCTCTATTCGGTTACGCGGTATCGCAGACCCCGTCACTACCTATGTGCTTACTGATGTGAAACCCACTTATCGAGAAGTGCTTGAATCACAAATCGATGATATCTTAGCCCATCGTCACGTCGCATGAACAAACGATTACGCATATATAGCATTATCAGCTTCGGTTTAGTGCTAGGCGGCTGTAGTTTATTTCCTAACTTATATGGCGATTTGGCAAAGCAAATTGATAGCTGGATAATACAACATGAGTACGAGCAGGCCCGCTATGCATTAGAAAACGTACGTCAAAACCATCCCCAGCAAGCATTACTGAAGCAAAAAAAAACCAAGCTGCGTAAGGCCATTGATGAGTTTGAAAAATCAACGGTCCATAACGTGAAAACGTTAACCCAACAACGTCAATGGCAAAAAGCAAAGCAATCTATCGAGTTTGGCTTGGATAAGCTGCCACAAAGTCAGCCACTACAAAAAGCCCAACAAACATTAAACCAAAAACGCGAGCAACATGTTTTCCAATTGCAGTGTCAACGCACCATTAATCATGCTTCTGCACTAACTAATAATACAGCTATCTATACTGAACTCGCACAAACCCTGCCTGAAAATGCACAAACCCAATCTGAGTTCGCGCATCATCAAGCGAGCTTGCAAACTACCCATAAAGCATTGGTACACTGTGGTATGCAAGCACAAGATAGCAATAACCTTTATCTTGCAGAACAATCTCTTGTGGCTGCCCAAACCTTACAGCCCGATAAAACCTTACAACCCACCATTAATGCCATACAACAACAGTTAGCCAAACAACAAAAACAACGGGTACGTGTTTTATCTAAAAAAGGTAAACGACAGCTCAAACAGGCCCAACAAAAAATGGCATCGGGTAAATTAAAACATGCCATTGTTGATTATGAAAAAATCCCCGCCAAAGATAAGCGGCACCAACATGTACAGGCATTCAAAACGGAATTAAACCAACGGGTCAAAAACCATGTGTCTCAGGGCATTGAAATGGGGCGTAAGCTTTATAGTCAAGGCGAGATTAAACAAGCGCTAGCCATATGGCATAACATCAAAGAACTGGACCCGGGCAACCAATATTTAATTAGCCATATTGATCGGGCACAACGGGTATTGGATAAATTAGATACCTTACAAAACGAACAATCGACTATTACCCCGCCACCAACCACACAGCAAGATAACAATAGTTAGACTATTCTTCTTCCTCTAATTCTAAAATAGCTTCCATGCGTTCCACATTACGGAAACCTTGTGGCAATTTAGCACCGCGTTGGGCACGCTCGCCTTCATATTTTGCCATCTCATCGGTATCCAATAACTTATGGCGTTTACCCGAATAAATTTTAATGCTGCCTTGCTCGTGTAACACCGTCACTGCGGTCATCAACTCATCGCGCGACTTCAATTTTGCCGCAGAGATATTAATGATCTTAATGCCCTTACCTTTGGGCATTACCGGAATCTCATCAATATGATGAATCAATAGATTCCCTGCACTGGTCGCTGCTGCTACCCAATAATTTTCCATATCTGGTACTAATACAGGCGGTAATACCGATGCTTCTGCCGGAACCCGCATTAAGGCTTTGCCTTTTTTATTGCGTGTCACCATGTCTTCTATTTTGACCACAAAGCCATAGCCCATGTCTGTGGCCAGTAACACCAGTTGCTCATTACTACCAGAAACCACGCCGCAGAAGCGGGCCCCATCAGGCGGGCTAAGACGTCCGGTCAATGGTTCACCCATACCCCGTGCCGAAGGCAAGGTATGGCTAGGTACAGCATAGGTACGGCCGGTAGAGTCGATAAACACGGCTAACTGATTGGTCTTGGTTAAGGCATAATCCAAGAAACCGTCACCGGCTTTATAGCTTAAGCTGACCGGATCAATATCATGCCCTTTGGCTGCCCGCACCCAACCTTTCTCCGACACCACCACGGTGATGGGATCAGAACTAATCAGCGCAGTCTCATCCATTGCTTGTGCTGCATCGCGAGATACAATCGGTGAACGACGATCATCGCCATACTCATCAATATCCGCTTGAAGCTCTTTTTTCACCAGCGTTTTCAAACGCGCCTTGGAACCTAAAATCGCCTCTAACTCACTGCGTTCTTTCTTCAAGGCTTTTTGCTCGTCACGAATCTTCATTTCTTCTAAACGTGCCAGCTGACGTAACCGAGTATCGAGGATGTAATCCGCTTGGATATCCGTTAGCTTAAAACGCTTCATGAGCACTGATTTAGGCTCATCCTCTTTACGAATAATCTTGATCACTTCATCAAGATTCAAAAACGCCACTAATAAACCATCTAATAGATGTAATCGATCGTTAACTTTTGCTAATCGGTGTTCTAAGCGACGTGTAACCGTGGCTAAGCGAAACTCGATCCACTCGACCAACATGTCGCGTAGATTTTTCACCCCTGGCCGACCATTTAAGCCGATCACGTTCATATTGACGCGATAAGTCCGCTCAAGATCAGTGGTGGCAAATAAATGGGTCATTAACTCATCGGCATCAACACGATTAGAGCGCGGCACAATCACCAAACGAGTGGGATTCTCATGATCAGACTCATCGCGTAAGTCCACCACCATAGGTAATTTTTTCGCGGTCATCTGACCGGCAATTTGCTCGA
>CAZPAE010000260.1:0-4888 GCA_964584455.1 uncultured Thioalkalispiraceae bacterium | reverse complement strand
AGCAACAGATATTTTTAGCTACCGTAAATTCTGGGCCCACAAGTTTGGTTCAGCGCCAGTTTTACCCATGTCATTGGCCGAAATGGCTGAATTGGGCTGGGATAGCTGTGATGTGATCCTGGTCAGTGGTGATGCCTATGTGGACCACCCTAGCTTTGGTATGGCGGTGATTGGGCGAGTGCTGGAGGCACAGGGTTTTCGGGTTGGCATTATTGCGCAACCCGATTGGCGTTCGGCTGAGGATTTTGGCCGTCTCGGTAAACCGAATATCTGTTTTGGTATTTCTGCCGGTAACATGGATTCAATGGTAAACCGCTATACCGCAGATCGTAAAATTCGCAGTAATGATGCTTATACACCAGATGGTCGTGGTGGCTCACGCCCAGATCGATCCGTGAATGTTTATGCACAACGTTGTCGGGAAGCCTATAAAGATGTGCCGATCATTATCGGTGGCATCGAGGCCAGTTTGCGACGTATTGCCCATTATGATTACTGGTCCGATAAAGTGCGTCGTTCGGTTTTATTAGATTCAAAAGCCGACTTGCTGGTGTATGGCAATGCAGAACGGCAGATTGTGGAGATTGTTCATCGCCTTGCGCAAGGTGAATCGATTAAGGATATCCGCGATGTGCGAGGTACGGCATTTATTCAAAAGCATATACCCGACGGTTGGCAACAAATTGATTCCACCCAGGTTGATGAGCCAGGCCCTGTTGCAATGCATCCAAGCCCTTATGAAGAAACTGCGCCAGCTTGCAACAAGCAAGATAATGGACAGCAGAAGGTGGTTCGGTTTGAACGACATATTTCTCGTCATCCACGTGATAAAACCGTGATTCGTTTACCTAGCTATGAAACAGTAAAAAATGATCCCGTTTTATATGCTCATGCGTCACGTGTGTTTCATTTGGAAACCAATCCGGGTAATGCACGGGCATTAGTGCAAGCCCATGCCAAACGAGATGTCTGGATCAATCCACCGCCGATACCGCTAACCACAAAAGAATTAGATAGCGTTTTTGAATTACCGTATACCCGACAACCCCATCCAGAATATGACGGGCATAACATTCCTGCTTATGAAATGATTCGTTTTTCTATCAACATCATGCGCGGTTGCTTTGGTGGTTGTACATTTTGCTCAATTACCGAACATGAAGGACGTATCATTCAAAGTCGTTCCGAACAATCCATTCTCAATGAGATAGAAACCATTCGTGACACAGTTCCTGGTTTTACTGGTGTGGTATCTGATTTAGGTGGACCAACGGCGAACATGTATCGTTTAGCGTGTAAGAGTGAGGCGATTGAGTCAGCCTGTCGTCGTTTGTCTTGTGTCTATCCGGGTATTTGTAAAAACTTGGATACGAATCACCATTCACTGATTAAGCTTTATCAAAAAGCGAGGACATTACCAGGAATTAAAAAAGTATTGGTGGCGTCAGGGTTACGTTATGACTTAGCCATAGAATCGCCTGAATATGTAAAAGAATTAGTCACCCATCATGTGGGGGGATATTTAAAAATAGCACCAGAACATACTGAGTCGGGTCCCTTATCGAAAATGATGAAACCCGGTATGGGCACATATGATCGATTTAAACAGTTATTTGACCGTTATTCTAAGCAAGCGGGCAAAGAACAGTACCTTATTCCTTATTTTATTGCGGCCCATCCCGGAACAACCGATGAAGATATGTTACAACTTGCTTTATGGCTAAAGAAAAACGGCTTTCGTGCCGACCAAGTACAGACATTTTTACCATCACCGATGGCAATCGCGACAGCAATGTATCATTCGGGTAAAAACCCATTAAGAAAAGTGACACAACGCAGCGATTATGTTCCGAGTGCGAAAGGGTTAAATCAACGTCGGTTGCATAAAGCATTCCTTCGTTATCATGATGCGGATAACTGGCCAATTTTACGCAAAGCACTTAAACGCATGGGACGTGCTGATTTAATTGGTAATGGTAAAAAACATTTAGTTCCTGCTTGGCAACCTAAGGGAACCAAAACAACGAAGCCAAGTCGAAACACAAAACGTTTTTTAACACAACATACCGGACTGCCACCGAAAACAGTAACGAAACGTTGATGTGTTTTGATTAGCATGAATTTGGTTTAGTGATGAATGATGTTTTTAAGTAAGCGATTTGTATGAAGGTTCAATTCTGTTATGGCAGATTCTAATAAAGATATGGAAATAGAAGAGCTCGTTCTCAAAGAGAGCATAGTCAGTGTCGCAGGGATTAATGCGAATAACTTACAAATTGGGATTCGTGGTGATCCCTCCATGCGTGAGACAACAATTGAGCGAAAACGCTATCGTTCTAGTGTTGACGATCATCTCGATAAACTGATTCCAACATTTGAAGAGTTGTTACTTAATCGCAGCACTTATCAATTGTTTGTTGGTTTCAATAATGGCGAAATACGGACTAACTCTGTATTTGATCCCATGCGTCAGGAAATACATGATGCACAAAGAATGCGTGATCATGCTTATGTAGAGAGGCAGTTTCCGGCCATTGCCTATGAAGAAAAAATTAACTTGATTCGTGATACGTATGTTTTTTTACGTAGCCATCCAGTTTATAACGATATGCCAGGATATTGGCGTAATATTATGGCGAAACGAAGTAAAGGCTGGGAACCCATGGAGCGTGATGAAATTATTTCGGTTATTTCTACGTTAAAAGCATTACGTGATATGCCAACGTATTTTATGCGTAATATTACTATCAATGTTATTCAGTCATTAGTACGTATACAGTTTAATTGTGATGGCACACAGATTATTAGTGCAGAAAATTACACTCAGTTCTTAGAAGAAAACCTACCTGCCTAGCTCATTTGACAGGGTAATGGCTATGTTAGGGCATGTTATTTAGCGGTAACATGCCCTATAACCATCAAGGCCCAGTTAATAGCACATCGATGACACTTCCCTTTATTTGGCAATAAAAATTGGCGCCAATAGCCTAACTCTTTTAAATACTTAGAATATAGTAATATTCTAAAGCACTTGATTATGCGCAAGGTTTCGTGCGATCAGCATAGGCAATCTTATTTGCTGGCGGTATACTAGCTAATAGCTGTGAGTTTCTTCAGGGAGTTGGAGTACGGGGAAGCCTGCAGACATCAAGTGTAATTAGCAATTCGAGGTAATTAACATGGCCACAGGCACAGTAAAATGGTTCAATAATGCTAAGGGTTACGGCTTTATTGCACCGCAGGATGGAGGAGATGACGTTTTTGTACACTTCAGCGCTATAAAATCAGACGGCTATCGCACGTTGAACGAAGGACAAAATGTAACGTATGAAGTGGAGCAAGGCCCTAAGGGGTTACAAGCAACGGACGTAAGTCTCGAAACGTAATACACAATAAACTAACAATAAAAATAAAATAACCTCGTATGGTACTTTTTATGTAGTAAGGTATCAGCGGGGTTTTTTTATGTTCTGTTATACCTCAGTTTTCAAGCCATTGATTCTTATAGACAAACGCATTGCCATTTTGATGCTGTAATAGGCGCTATGCTTGTCAACCAATTCACACATCATACGTTCTCATGATTAAACCCATGTATTTTACTAAGGAGTATAAAATGAAGGCCAAATTAGTTGTGATGACCGTATTAGGTAGTTTTTGCATTAACCCCATTTTCATCACCCAAGCGTTGGCATCGGATCGATTAGATGAACGCGGTGATAGAATTGAAGCCCGTCTGGATAAACGAGGGGATCGCATTGAACAACGGCATGACAATCGAGCCGATCGTATTGAGGATCGATTTGATCGTCGCGCTGATCGTGCTTATAAAAATGGGCATGAACAACGTGCAGAACGCTTAGACAAACGTGGTGAACGCATTAGTCAACGAGTTGATAACCGCGGGGAACGCATTGATCGGCGGTTGGATAAGCGTGGTCAGCGTATTAATGATCGTCTGGACCGCAGGGCCAATCGTTAACGATCATAGTATGGCATGGCTGTTGTTATACAGCCATGTCAGTGGAGGCGGGGTTTGTTAGATCAAACGGGGGCAACAGCCAAGGAGCTTGATCGTTTTCTTGCGAGTTATGAGAAGCGTGCTTTTCGTATGGCGATGTTAGCAACCAAACAGCAACAGGATGCATTGGATATTGTCCAGGATGCTATGATGAAACTCGTGAAACGATATAGTCATCGTGCGAGTGACGAGTGGCCGGCATTATTCATACGCATTGTTGAGAATGCCATTGTGGATTGGCACCGACGTGAGAATGTGCGTCGTCGTTGGCGGCACTGGTTTAGCTTTGGGCAAAGTGACGATGATTCAGATACTGAAGATCCTTTGCAGCAGATTGCACAAACAGGTGTATCTATGCCGGATGAGTTAGTTCAACAGGGTAATGCGATAACGGCTTTGGATAGGGTATTAGCACATTTACCGTTACGCCAGCAGCAAGCTTTTTTATTGCGACAGGTAGAAGGCATGGATGTTAAACAAACTGCTAAAGCTATGGGTATTAGTAGTGGCAGTGTCAAAACACATTATTCACGCGCAGTACACCGATTGCGCGAATTACTTGAGGAACATTGGTAATGGATAGCAAGGAACCGACGGAGTTTTTGAATAAAATAACGCGTCAATTGAAAGCAGCGGAGCAAGATATTGATGTCGATGTTCAACACCAATTGCGTCAAGCGCGACAGCAGGCGATTGCCCAACTTAACACGCGGCCTCGTTTTATTAGACGACCTGTTGTATTAGCAACGAGTATGGCTGCATTGATTGCTGTCGTGGTTGGACTACAAGTGATACAACCTGCTAGTGTTATACCGCTACAACAGGCTGAAGATTTGTCGCTGTTGTCAGCCAGTGAAGACTTGGAGT
>CAZPAE010000259.1:0-4914 GCA_964584455.1 uncultured Thioalkalispiraceae bacterium | reverse complement strand
GGTAATAAAAAACTGCAGAAAGTTAATAATCCGAAAGCAGATGCCATCCAGGTAAGCCAGCCTAGTTGCCATTGCAGAGTATGTTGAGAAAGAAATGCCATGCGTGAGGCGATGCTACCTTGGACGGGGAGGCCATCGATCATCACAAAGGCCATGTTGAAGCAGGCGATAGTGATGATGACGATAATGAATAAGCTGGTGACATAACGAACGGTGTGTTGTGGCATGGTTATGACTCCTGTTGTTTAGGTTTATTACGCTTCTGGACTGCGTAGTGGCGGTACCGCTGGCGACGTTGTGACTGCAAGCCAGATCGGAGAGTTCGAGACATATTCGGTTTGTTGGGTTGAGTCTGTTTCATAGCGATTTCTTTTGTTTCTGTTATTACAGAAATTAGTAAAATAAACTGAGCTTGTCAATCTGGGGAGTTTGGTCAGGCCGTGGCAATTTTGGCCCTAATATAAAAGTGCTTAAATATAAATGAGTTAGCGAATTTACAAGAGTTTGCTTGGTGAGGGTTTACCTTGTCTGGCTAGTATATTAATATTTGCTAATATTCGTATTTGGTTAAAATATTTTAGAGGAGAGCGTTATGCCATCCGAGTGTTCCATGTCGTTTCAACAACGTAGCCTATTTCAACAAGGCTATCAGCGGTTTACCCCCGTTGAGCTCAAGCAGTTGGAATGGGGATTACGTTTTACCCCTGCTGTTTGTTCCTTAATCGCTGCCTACGGTTTATATACCCAGCAGCCGATGATTTTATTTGCTGTGGCTGTTCTGGGTGGTTGGGCATTTTTCTTCCCAGCGGCTCACCCCATGGATTTGATCTACAATCATCTGGTTCGCCCATTGTTCGGGGCGGTCAAATTGCCAGAAAACCCGCTACAGCGCCGCTTGGCGTGTTTATCTGCCGGCATCATGAATGTCGCTGCAGGTATTTTGTTCTTATTAGAGTTACCCATCGCCGCCTATGTGGTTGGAATTAGTTTATTGGTTTTACAGGCCATTGTTATTTTTACCCACTTTTGTACTTTATCCTGGATGTATGAAGGTGCTATGCGTTTGTTGGGCAAATGGCAAAAGCCGGTTGATGAAACAGAAGCCAAAAACCTTCTTAGTAAAGGTGCAAAACTAATTGATGTACGTAGCCAAAATGAATTTGCCAAAGAAACAATTCAAGGTGCGGTTAATTTACCGTTAGAAGATTTGGATCACCTCAGTGGTGAGTTTCAAGATGGCGAATTTTTACTATTTTGTAATAGCGGTACCCGTAGCCATATTGCTAGTGAAAAGCTGAAGCTAAAAGGCATCAGCGGTATTTATAACCTAGGTGATTTCCAAAGGGCACGACAGATTGTTATGGCAAGTAGTTGATGATTTTTATCTGTTATACTGTATGAAGAAAAGGGCCTATTTAGGCCCTTTTTCGTTGCGGGGCAAGAAATTTAAACAACACCGTTTTATTCTGAATTTTATGTTACAAATATGGTCTTTAAGCAAACATGATCTTGGTGAAGACAATGCGCAAGCTAATCTTGATATCGGCACTACTCGCTAGCACAGTCTTAAGTTGGGCACAGGGCCCAGGTCGGCCACCGGCTACCGTAGTTGTGGCAAATGCACAGCAACAAAATTTGTCTCCTGCCACTTGGTATGCTGGGCAAGTGTTGAGTAAAAATGATGCTAAGCTTGCGGCTGAAATTGCCGCACGTGTTGATTCAATTGTGGATATTGGTACACAAGTGGAACAAGGCGAGATCATTGCCCAATTAGATAAAACCTTTATCCGTCAAGAATTGATCGAGCATGAGGCGGTAGCGGCACAAGAACAAGCGCGTTTGAAATTATTTAATAAAGAGGTTAAACGGCTGACACGGTTAGCCAAGAAAAATAATGCCGCCCAACGACAGCTTGACCAAGCTATTTCTGATCGTGCTGTATCACAAGGTGTATTAAAAGCGGCACAAGCACGGGCCGATCGGGCACGTGAAGAGTTAAAACGTAGTGAAATACGCGCGCCATTTGCTGGTGTTGTTGCTGAACGTTATAAACAACAAGGTGAGTGGATCGACAATGGCGAATCTTTAGTACGATTAGTGGATCCCCATACAGTTGAAATACAAACACGGGTTCCGGTAACAAGCTTGGCACACGTTCAATCAGGTGATGAACTACGCTTACGCCAAGGTGAGCAAATCGATTTAGCCAATATCATAAGCATTGTGCCTGTAGGCGATGATCGTTCACGTTTATATGAACTTCGATTAATGCCTAAATCAAAAAATTGGTTTGCAGGACAAACGCTACGTGTTGCTGTACCTAATGCGGCGGCAAGAGTTGTAACCACGGTGCCACGCGATGCACTGGTATTACGGCGTGATGGTGTTCGTGTGTTTCGCGTTAAGCAGGATAATACTGCTGAGATGGTGACAGTGCGCACGGGCATGGCAAACGGTGCAGATATAGAAGTGATCGGCGATGTGCAACCAGGTGATGCCATTGTTACCCGTGGTGGTGAGCGCTTGCGTTCTGGTGCGCCGGTTAAAGTCTTATCGAATACTAACTCATTATGAATATCACCCGCCTTGCGTTAAGTAATCCTGTGGCAACCTTGGTCGCAGTGATCATGTTGGCCTTATTTGGTTTATTAAGTTTATTCGGCCTACCTATTCAATTAACGCCTGAAATCGAAACCCCAGAAATTACCATCCAAACCAGTTGGCGTGCTGCTGCACCTGAGGAAATCGAAGCAGAGATTATCGAGCCGCAGGAGGAGGTGTTGCGCGGACTACCGGGTATGACTGAGATGTTAAGTCAAGCCGCGCGTGGTTCGGGAAGTATCTCAATTAAGTTTCAAGTGGGTATGGATATGAGTCGAGCCTTACTCGAAGTATTGAATCGACTTAATCGTGTGCCGCGTTATCCAGTGGATGCCGATGAGCCGGTACTTAGTTCCGTCGGCGGCGATAGTCGGGCTATTGCCTGGTTCATTATTAAAACAGCACCGGGTAATGAACGTGATATTGAAAGTTATCAAGACTATCTCGAAGAAGTGGTGCAAACTCGGTTTGAACGTGTGTCTGGCGTGGCGTTATCGGAAGTGCGTGGTGGGCGTGATAGCGAAATACGTATTACCTTTGACCCCTATAAGGCAGCTAGTTTGGGGGTAGAGTTACCGGCTGCGGCACAATTAAGTGGTGCGAATGAAGATGTGTCAGGCGGATTCATTGATGTGGGCAAGCGACGTTATACCTTACGTTTTACCGGCGCGTTTGATCGTGATGAATTAGGTGAAATGGTCATCGACTGGCGAGAGGGTAAGCCGGTTCTATTGCGTGATATTGCTGTTATCGAAAAACGATTAAGTGATCGGACCAGTTTTGTGATGACCAAAGGTTCGCGTTCTATGGCGGTTAATGCGCATCGCGAAATTGGTGTTAACGTGCTAGAAGTGATGAATGGTTTGCAACAAGCAGTTGATGAGCTTGCGCAAGGTCCGTTAAAGCGGGCTGGTTTAACCATCGAGCAGGTTTATGATGAAACCGATTATATCTATGCTTCGATCGAAATGCTGCGTAACAATCTAGCCTTAGGCATTATTTTAGCGATTAGTGTGTTGTGGTGGTTCTTACGTAAATTACGCGCCACATTAATGGTCGCGATTTCCATTCCGTTATGTTTGTTTGGTGCTTTCTTGTTAATGAACATGAGCGGCAGCACCTTAAATGTTATTTCATTGGCAGGTTTAGCTTTTGCGGTTGGCATGGTGTTAGATGCGGCTATTGTGGTGCTAGAAAACATTGTTCGTTTACGTGAGAAAAAACTAACCAGTGATCAAGCGGCATCAAAAGCACCGGGGCAGGTATGGGGAGCTTTATTAGCATCTACCGCAACAACGGTCGCGATTTTTTTACCTATCGTGTTTATGCAAGATGAGGCGGGGCAATTATTTTCTGATTTGGCTTTAACCATTACGGCCGCTATTGTGACATCGTTATTTGTTGCGGTGACGGTAATTCCTGCTGCCGCAAGACGCTTCTTACAACATGACCTACCAGCCGATAGACATGCACATTGGTGGGCTGCTGTCACTGCGAGGTTAATGAAGTTAACTGATACTCCTCGACAACGCCTGTTTTGGATTACCGGTTTAATTAGTATTCCCTTAATACTGAGTTTGATCATGTTGTTGTTCGTGGTGCGAACAGATTATTTACCAACCGGGAATCGTAATTTGATTTTTAGTTTTATCAATGCACCGCCTGGAGTCAACATTGACACAATAGAAAAAGAAATGGGTTTAGTCATCGCTGAACGCCTTCAGCCTTATGTGGATGGTGAAAAAGAACCGCAGATCAAACATTACTTCTTTGTTGCTTTTCCTGGCGGTGTATTCTTTGGCGTACGAGCTAAGGACCCCAGTCGTGTGAATGAATTACTGCCCATTGTGACTCGCTCAATACAAGGGTTCCCCGCCACATTAGCGGTGGCCTTCAAAGCTCCCTTGTTTGGTGGCTTTGGCCAAACAGGGAATGTCGATTTCAATATTCAATCTCGTGATCTTGAAGCCACTTTAGCTGCTGCGCGTATGGCATTTGGTGAGGCCTCGCAACTATTAGATACACCGCAGATTCGTCCCTTACCAGGTTTAGAGTTAGCGGATCCTGAGTTACGCTTAGTGCCTAACGAGCGTCGTATTGCCGAAGCCGGTTGGGATCGGGCAACCATGTCCAGTGTGATTCGTGCATTGGGGCAAGGCTTATTTGTTGGCGATTATTTTGATGGTGATCGCACGTTAGATATTATTGCGCGTGTTGAGCCATGGGATACGCCTGAGGATTTGGCGACAATTCCGCTGGCAACACCAGAAGGTGGTGTGTTACCTGTAAGTGAATTAGTGGCACTAGAACGCA
>CAZPAE010000258.1:0-4914 GCA_964584455.1 uncultured Thioalkalispiraceae bacterium | reverse complement strand
CCCAAGCGCATACCGATTGCGTGGTTCAAAAATATAAAACCTTTACTCAACAGCAAGAACGCGGTGAGGCGCAAATGCGGGAGATCTTCGCAGAAGAAGCCACTAGCAATGAAGGTTCAGTGAGTAATAATTAAATTTAGGGAGTGATGATGTCTCAAGCGAATGCAGGCTTTGATGCCGATGAATTATTGGCTCTTGTAAAGTTAGATCTCGACAAGGGTGAAATTGAAAAAGCTTTACTCAAATTAAAACAACTATTAGCCGCCGACAATCCGGCCATGGAAGTGTATACCATTGCGGCACGTACTTATGCGCAGTTAGGTTTGTTTGAGCGCGCCAAGGAATACTTTAAAAAATATCTTACCAATAACCCGGATGCCTTAGTGGAAACGTTTCAGTTAGGTATGGCGCACTTTGATTCCGGCGAAGCCAATGATGCTTTGGCCACATGGGATTCGGTATTAGCGAAAGATCCGGTTTATCCACCTGCCTTGTTTTATCGCGGTTTAGCCATGGCGCAAGCCGGTCAATTAGCCGACGCAAAGCAGTCGTTAGATACTTTGATTCAGTCAGCTGCTACGGATAATTTATATTTCGGTCGTGCCAAAGAGTTATTACAAGCTATTAACAATGGCCAAGCGCAGAATAATGGTAGTCAACAAGATGCGGTTGCCCAAGTGGCACCAAAAGACGCTTATCAGGTAGAGCATTGAGTGTGTCAACGGTAGACGAGGTTCGCGAGCAGCTCGCACGTTATCAAGGGTTCCTAAAGCAAGACCCCGATAACCTCAGCTTAGTCAACGAAGTGGCTGAATTGCACTATCGCTTAGGTGAATTCGAACAAGCGAATGCATTAATTGATAGTGCCTTAGTCAAGCAGCCTAACGAACCGAGTTTATTGTTTTTACAATCTAACATTGCCATGGCTTCAGGCCATGCAGACAAAGCTGTAACAGTATTAAACCAGTTAGTGGAGCAGGGCCATAGTGCACCGGCGATTCACTATAATTTGGCTTATGCTTTGTTGTATGAAGGCAAAGCGGAGCAGGCAAAGCAACAGTTAGATGTCATTGATGACAATCTAAAAGAAATTCCCGAAGCGGATTTATTGCGCGCTCGGGTGTTACACCACACTGGCGATTTAGAGCAAGCCATTCAATCAGCGGAAGCTTATTTATCAAACCATCCGCAACATGCCGAAACAACCGGCGTATTAGCCTTGCTGAACTACGATGCGGGGATGAATGCTATTGCACAGCAATGGGCTGAACAAACTCTAGAACAGCGTCCAGATAACCTAGAGGCCCTGATCGTCAGCGGTTCTGTTGCCTTAGACAGCCAAGATGAAAAAATTGCGACCCAACACTTTGATCATGCCACAACTCAGCACCCAAAGAGTGGTCGTGCTTGGAGTGGGATGGGCTTAGCCGATATGTTGGGTATGAACATCGATAAAGCCATTGCCGATTTTCAAAAAGCCGTTGCCTATATGCCTAACCACATTGGTACCTGGCATGCTTTAGCTTGGTGTCAAATACTGAAAAATGATTTAGTTGGTGCGCGGCATAGCTTTGATGAGTCAATGAAGATAGATGCCCGTTTTGGTGAAACCCATGGTGGATTAGCCGTTGTCGACTTTTTAGAGGACAAGTTGGATGAGGCACAGACCAAAGCCAAGACCGCGGTTCGGTTGGATAAGTTTTCGTTTGCCGGTCGGTTTGCCCAGAGTTTGTTGTTAACCCAATCTGGTGACACCGAAAAAGCGCAAGCTTTAATTCAGAAAATGATGCAAGCGAATATCGGTGATGATGATGAACCGTTACAAATGAAGTTGCAAAAGGTGATGCGACGTCATGTGGGATCAAAAAAGTTACATTAAGCTGGAGTAAGAGTGAAGTGTCACTTTTTTTTACAAAAAAAAGGAATCAAGGAAAAAATAAAACGGATTTAGGATGTATCTAATGATGGTTTTAACTAATTGAATTGTCGTTACTTATTTTTGGTAATTACCAATATATCTATTTTGTCAGAAGTGGTTTTAAAGTTTAGCTAGTTGAAATTAAACGATTTTTATTTTGTTACACAAAAGTATGTGAAAAATTTACATAAATTGAAATTCTGTGTATAAAGTCTGGCAATGTAAAAAGTAAAACAAGCTCTAACTATATTAACCATCGAAATGTAGTAAAAGTTTAGCGAAATACTAAAAAAAATTATTTTTTTAGGGTGTGTAAAGATGAAAGCCGGCAATGTACCGGTGATTTAAGGATAAATGTAGGACTTTCGGGGGTCAGGTATGTCAACGGATTTTGCCATAGCACTCGGTAGCGAGATGTTATGGACCGCACTATTAATAGCGACGCCAGTATTGGGTTTGGCTTTATTAGTGGGGTTAGTTGTTAGTATCTTCCAAGTTGTTACCCAGATTCAGGAAATGAGTCTGACCTTCATTCCTAAGATTATCACCGTCGCTTTAGCACTGATCGCCTTTGGTCCATGGATGTTGAGCACCTTAGTGGAGTTTGCTCGCACTATGATTGGCAATATTCCGGCGTATTTCTGATATGCAGTTTACCGCGGATATCCAATGGCTTGTTTCGGTTTTATTAGCCGCGGTGCGCATTGGCGCGGTATTTCTGTTTACGCCGATTTTAGCGGTAACCCAGGCGCCGATACGGTTTCGGGTTTTCTTTGTGCTCGGACTGGCGGCGTTATTGGTGAGTAGTTTGTCTATTACACCGATTAAAACGCCATTGAGTTTATATCAACTTGTGCAGTTTTCTTTTTATGAGTTGGTGACAGGCATGGCCATGGCATTTGGCTTGTTAACCGCATTTGCAGCCTTTTTACTGGGTGGGCGTATTTTAGATTTTCAAATGGGCTTCGGGGTCGCGAACTTAATTGATCCGGCCACTAATACGCAAACGGCCATGATGGGCGTGGTGTTAAATTTAATTGCGGTGATGGCATTTTTTATGGTCGATGGGCATCACATGTTACTGCGTGGATTAGCCTATTCATTTGAGCGGGTGCCGATTGGTGTCGGCTTAAATGAATTGCCCATGGACCTTATCGTGCAACAATTTGGGTATATGTTTGTATTTGCCTTGATGGTAGTGGTACCTGCGTTGTTTGCCATTTTGTTATTGGATATTGGCTTAGCGGTGATGGCGCGGACCATAGGTAAATATCTTTTTTGTCAGTATTCCGCTGAAGATTTTTATTGGCTTATTTATGACGGCCATTTCCATGCGTTATATCTGGCCGCTGATGGAACGTATGTTTACATCTATTTTTCAATACTGGGACGCATTGCTCGCTTAACAGATTATGGCTGAAGAAGATCAAGATAAAACCGAAGACGCGACCCCGTTTAAGCTGCGTGAAGCACGTCGGCGTGGGCAGGTTGCCAAGAGCCTGGAATTTAATTCCATGATGGTGATCTTCGTGTTGCTATTGCTCAGTGTCATTTGGGCAAAAGGCATGATCACGGATTTATTAGCATTGAATCGAGATATCTTTACCCATGCCCATAGCGTGGAGTTTTCCATTACCTCCACGATTGCCTGGTTAAGAGATATTTTGTTAGGCATGTTTTTTGTTCTTGCACCGATCTTCTTAGGCATGGTAGTTATTTCGGTGTTGATGAACTTCTTCCAAACCGGACCGATTTTTTCTTTCTTTACCGTTAAGCCAGACTTCAAGAAATTAAATCCAGTGACCGGTTTTAAACGGGTTTTCTCTAAGAAACTCTTATTCGAAGCTTTAAAGAGCATTATCAAACTGGCTTTTTTCAGCGCCATTGTGTTTGTGGTGATTCGCTCCTTAATACCCAAAATTGCTAGCTTAATGGATACCGACCCAGACAGTTATGTATTGGTGTTATTAAATTTATCGGTGCAATTAATCTTAGCGTTGGCCATTGCGATGTTGCTCATTGCTGCGCTGGATATGCTTTACACTCGCTGGGATTTTCGTAAAAAGATGATGATGAGTCGGCGCGAGTTAAAAGATGAAGTCAAACGGCGTGAAGGTGATCCGCATATTCGGCAAAAAATCAAAGAAGTGCAACGCGAAGCGGCAAAGCGTACTCAGTCTTTGCAGCGGGTGCCCGAAGCCGATGTGCTCATTACTAACCCCACTCATTACGCCATTGCGATTGTTTATGACAAGAAGAAAATGAAAGCGCCATTTGTGGTCGCAAAAGGAGCGGGGAGTTTAGCCCAGAAGATTAAGTACCAAGCTAAGCAACATCGTGTGCCTACTATTGAACGCAAGGCGTTAGCACGGCAGTTGTTTCGTGACGTAGATATTGATGAACCGGTGCCTGAATCGGTCTTTGCCGAGTTGGCCAAGATTTTAGTCTGGGCTTACAACCAAAAGACACCGTATGCAGCAACTAAGGCAATGCAGTAATTATGTTTGAACGTATTCGACAATCATTAGGTAAGCAATCAGATTTAGTCCTGGTCATTGGTATGGTCGGGATTTTGGTGGTGTTGTTTACGCCAATTCCTTCGCAGTTGTTGGACTTTTTATTAATTAGTAATTTTACCTTCGGCTTAACATTGTTGTTACTCACCTTTTACATGAAAAAGCCGCTCGAGTTTTCTACCTTCCCATCGTTATTGCTCATCGCCACACTATTTCGTTTATCGCTCAATATTGCTGCGACGCGGTTAATTTTAAGTGATGCAGATGGGGGTGAGGTGATCGGTGCGGTGGGCTCTTATGTGGTCGGCGGTAATTACGTTATCGGTTTAATCGTGTTCTTGGTACTGATTGTGGTGCAGTATGTGGTGGTGACCAATGGTGCACAACGGGTAGCGGAAGTGGCGGCGCGCTTTACGCTAGATAGTATGCCCGGCAAGCAGTTAAGTATTGATGCGGATTTGAATATCGGCATTATCGATG
>CAZPAE010000257.1:0-4924 GCA_964584455.1 uncultured Thioalkalispiraceae bacterium | reverse complement strand
GCCATACCACTGGCTATAATCATCTGTGGATCATGTTTTATGACCGATTCTTTTGATACTTTTGGCGCTAAAATCGGCGCAGTAGCAAACACATTGTTTAACCCGCAAATTGACATCACTTTACTAATTAAATGCTCTCCATTAACGGTATAAATAGGCGAATGCCATACTTGGTAAAAAACACTCAGTGCAGGGCGTTGCTGATAAGTACGGCGTAACTGTTGCCAACGTTGACGAAAAGCACTTGCCTGCTTTGCAGCCTGTTGCTGTTGCCCTGTTAGTATGCCGATTCGTTCCAAATTGGTAGCAATCGTCTCCAAGCCCTTCGGCTCACTGCGATAAACCGCAATGCCCAGCTTCTCAAATTGTTTGAGTTGGCTACGATTATTAGCACTATCCCAACTAAGAATAAGATCAGGCTGATAGTTTAATACACGCTCCACACGCACACTTTGGTAGTTACCAATACGCGGTAACTGATTTGCTTCAGGCGGATAGTCACTATATTCCACTGTGGCTACTAATTTATCTTGTGCACCAACTGTATAAACGAGTTCAGTTAAAAACGGCGCAAACGTCACAACACGTTCAGCCGGTTTTGCTAAAGTTACGGTATTACCCAGGTCATCAGTAACACTAACTTCAGACCACGCCAACCCTGAAAATAAAAAAGTACTGATTAAAATGAATAGTTGATATGCTTGTTTCATGCGCTCATCGCCACCCACGCTAATAGGGCTGCCAATTCAGATAATTCAATTACCGCCCCGGCTGTATCCCCTGTTGTTCCTTGTAAACGACGTAACATCATAAACCTCAGCAACCATAAACACAGCAAGCTACTGATTATCATTACTAGCCCAGTTAAGCCAAATAGCACTACACTTATCACGCCGGTTACCAATAACATTTGATATAACCGTGTCACTGGCATTTCTGTAACTAACGACTGCCCAATACCGTCAGCCCGTACATAAGGCGTCGTGATTAATAATATGATCACCATACTACGTCCCAGCACTGGCACCAATAGTAATATAAATAAATCCACTTGGTTTAATTGTGCAATCGCTAATATTTTAAGTATGATAATCAATACAATACTAACAATCGCCGCAACACCACTATAGGTATCATTGAGAATATGCAGTGTTTTTTGTTTATCGCCATGCCCGCCTAACCACGCATCGGCACTATCGGCTAAACCATCAATATGCAATGCACCGGTGATAATTATCCAAGCTGTTACTATAACACCAGCTTGTAAATAAGCGCCCCAGCCCATGGTCAGCCAAGCTAAAATAAATAACAGCAGACCAATGATCAATCCGACGAGGGGGTAAAAAACTAAACTATCGCTTTGGGGTTTTGCACTGTACGATGAAGACCAATGACTCGGCAGGGGCAAACAAGTAAGAAACTGAATTGCACCGACCAAACCGGCCCACATTAGAGTGTGCCACCATGAAAAATTAAGCGTGGGAAAAACTGTGCTTCATGGCGATCCACTTGAATTCGGGTAATACTGGCATTCGCCACTTGAATTCGAAATATATGATCGATAGGCATACCTAAAGCATGTAGCATGGTCATCCGAATAACACCCGCATGGCAAACAACCAAGATGTGTTGCCCAGCGTACTGTGCTAATAAGTCATCCCAGGCACTGACAATGCGTTGTTGAAAATCCACTAATGGCTCGGCACCGGGAGGACGATTTTTTACCGGATCCGTCCAAAAGGCTTCGAGCAAACCCGGTTGTTCGGTTTGAATCTGTTGTGCAGTTCGTCCTTCCCAATCACCAAAGCCAATTTCTTTTAATCGCGCATCAGATTCCAATGCAATACTATGCCGCTTAGCCACTTCATCGGCAAAAGCCGCACAACGTGTTAAGGGGGAAGTCAT
Source organism: uncultured Thioalkalispiraceae bacterium (assembly GCA_964584455.1). GTDB lineage: Bacteria > Pseudomonadota > Gammaproteobacteria > UBA6429 > Thiohalophilaceae > CAZPAE01. The sequence goes on along the minus strand of CAZPAE010000257.1, from coordinate 3,019 downwards.
AATCTGATCCCAAGGATGATGCGCACCTACGGCATCGCGCATTTGCTGCCACCCTTTATCACTTAACGGGTCATCAATCTGGCCACGATATTTGCGACCACCGACAGGTTCACCGTGACGAATTAAATCAAATGTTGTTACGCTCATTTTTGTTTCTCCGCCACACCAGCCGAATCGAATGTCGCCATCTGATTATGTAAAGCTAATGCTTGTTGTACGATAGACACCGCTAACGCAGCCCCACTGCCTTCACCTAAACGCATATTCAACTGCAATAAAGGTTGTGCATCTAAGGCGGCTAAAACATGTTGGTGTCCAGGTTCTTGGGATTGATGCCCAAATAACATCCAAGGCCGTACATCACGATTGAGTTTATACGCATACAACGCGGCGACACTGCTAATGTAACCGTCAACCAACATAGGAATCCCCTGTTGTGCACAACGTAAATAGGCCCCGACTAATGCCACAATTTCAAACCCACCTAAACGCTGTAAACAATATAATGGCGTTTGCCGACGTAGTTGGTGATATTGCAAAGCAGCGCTGATGATTCTTTGTTTATGTACCACCCCCACCGCATTCAAACCAGTACCTGGCCCGGTTAACTGTTCACAATCGATAGATAACGCACAGGCTGCTAATGCTGTGGCACTGGTAGTATTGCCGATACCCATTTCACCACCAATGAACAATTGTATTCCTTTATCAACAAGATCATCAATCACACCGGCCCCTACTTGCAATGCCTGCTCACACTGTGCAGTTGACATGGCCGGTTGAGAAATAAAGCTCTGTGTTCCTGGTGCAATACGTCGGTTAACCACCTGTTCTGTTCCAAACTGTTCACCTTTAACACCGACATCAACCACCGTTAATTGTGCGCCTAATTGTTTGGCTAGAACACTGATTGCGGCACCACCATTAACAAAATTCATCACCATCTGATGTGTCACTGACTGGGGAAATGCACTCACCCCTTCTTCGGCAATACCGTGGTCAGCAGCAAAAACCACAACCTGCATGCGATGGATTTCAGGATGTAATGTGCCTTGCATGCTGGCTAACAGTACAGCTAAATGCTCCAGTTCACCTAACGCACCAGGGGGTTTGGTTAACTGTAATTGATAAGCTTTCGCTTGTTCAGCGATCGTTTCATTCAGAGATGGAACCGGTTGTTGGTACCAGTGAGTACTAATTTCTATATTCATCTTTTATAAGATTTGCAATCCCAGCAATCATTTGTGTCACGCGATGACACTGCTGGGCAAGTTGTTGGTGTAATCTTCCTGTCTCATCAACGAAACGGCGGGTTAATGCACCCATAGGAACAATACCCATCCCCACTTCGTTGCTAACAAAAATAATGGGTGCCGTTGCTTGGCCTAAACACGCCAATAAGGCTTTGGACTCTCGTTCATAAACCTCATCAGATGCGGCCAACAGATTCGTTAACCACAGTGTAAGACAATCAACAATAATGAAATTATTAGCGGTGTAATGCGAGGTTAAACTATCGGCCAGGGTAATCGGCGTTTCTAAGGTAGTCCAATTCGTTGGACGTTCGGCACGGTGTTGTGCAATACGTTGTTGCATCTCAGCATCGCCGACCGTAGCAGTGGCAATATAGACAACAGCTAGTCCACTTTGCGCAGCTTGCTGCTGTGCATAATGACTTTTACCTGATCGCGCACCGCCAATGACCAGCTCTAACATGAACGACACAACTTATCTTTACATTAATACACTGAAAATAATGACTAACCCTAAAAAGGTGAGCCAAGCTAAAACAGAACGTTTCGCTAATGCGACACAGTCTACCAGGTGATCAACATCAATTTTATTGTCATCACTTTGATCGCGACTATGAATTGCCCCTAGGCCCGTTTCAGAAAGTAGCGACTCGCTGTCCTTACGCCATAAATCTGAAAAATGTCGCAATGATTGCAAAGTATCAACAAAGTTACCTGCAATCGCAAAACTTAATACACATAAACGCGCCGGTATCCATAGTAGAATCTTGTTTAAATCTGCAATGGCATCTGCTAAACCACCTTGCACATCACGATACCGTTCTTGTAACAAGCACGCAGCTCGAAACAATGCTGCACCCACTGGCCCTAAAATCACAAACCAGAAAAAGACGCCGATGATGCCACTACAAACCCGAACAAATAGCTGTTCTTTCACAGTGGTTGCTACGACTAACGGCTCACCGTCAACACTGTGACCAAGGAAACTGGCAGCTGCATTATTAGCCGCACTGGTATCATCACGTTGTACAGCTTGAAGATATTCTTGCACTTGTCGAATCGGATCCATCGGACCCAAGGATAAACTTAAGATAACAACACTGAAAATAAAACCTAATATCCATACGTCAGACAGCATCGCAGCCACTAACCACACCCCAGCAACAACCGGTAATAAAATCGCAATGACCGCAATCGGCCCATCACGCCAGCTGGTATTTTGTGCACGATGCAAAACCCAGTCTGTGAGTTGTTCAAACCAATTAAATTGTCGCCAAGACTCAATAGACTTGAACCCAAACTCAATAAGTACACTGAAAATAATGGCTATAAAAGCAACAAAGAAACTCACCGCGAATGACATCCTTTATTTTGCTAGGTAATACTTCATTCTATCCTAATATCTTATCCAACACATGGGACAATTTATCCCAATCAAATGCCGGACCCGGGTCTGTCTTGCGCCCAGGTGCAATATCACTATGGCCAGTGATGTGCTCACGGGACAATCCAGGATAAAACGCAATCAAACTGGCCAGCAAGGGGGCCAAGCTAGCATATTGTGCCTCGGTATAATCCAGCTCATCGGTACCTTCTAGCTCAATACCAATCGAAAAATCATTACAACATTGACGTCCTTGGTAATGTGACTGTCCTGCATGCCAAGCACGTTGTGAAAAAGGCACAAACTGCATCACCTCACCTGTACGACGAATCAAGACATGACTAGAGACTTTTAAGCCCTCAATCTCGGCAAAAAACGGATG
>CAZPAE010000256.1:0-4929 GCA_964584455.1 uncultured Thioalkalispiraceae bacterium | reverse complement strand
AAACGATACCGATAATCGTGCCATTGCACAAACGCCACCGTTAGAAGGGGTGATCAGTTTAGAGTATACACAGTCTAATTGGTTTGCAGGTGGGCGTATTCGCGCGGCGGCGAAACAAACACGGGTGGATACAACCTCACAAACGGGCATCGCAGGACAAGGTTTGGATTTTGGTGAAACTCCGGGCTGGGCGGTACTGGATCTTTACGCCAATTATGATATCAACGATCGTACTGCAGTGAACTTTGGTATTGATAATGTCTTCGATAAGAACTATGCACAGCACTTGAATCGTGAAGATGCCTCAAGTGGTGATCAATTTCAAGTTAATGAACCGGGTCAAAGTGCTTGGGTAAAAGTGAGTATGCAGTTTTGATCCCCATGCCCGCGGTGGATTAGACCCACCGCGGGTATCTTTTCCTTGTTAATGATGATGAGTGATACTGCCAACCTTTTGTATGGTGGCCTTATGTTTAAGCGTATTCTTTTTATCCTGAGGCGTGGAGATTAACGTATTAATATTGCTATGTAAGACAAATAATTCTCCATTTCTTACAGCGCCTGTTGTTAAATACACGGGATCGAAAGTGTATTTTGTGGTGATGTTGGCAGATGCCCAATGGTCTTTGCTTTTTAGTGCAAAAACAGTTTCTGTGATCTCGCCAGCAGCTTGGTTAGCGATAACAACAAGATTATTTTTACCTGCTAAGACAAGACCATCGCCACCGACAAATTTCCTTGTTGTGTCAATGATTGAAAATGATTGCGGGTTATCAAGCGGAATTTTAAATAGGGTTCCATCACCCTTTTTAATTGCGATCAAATATCCATCGGGGTGGTAAACAATACCATTCAAGTTAATGCCTTTACCTTTGAAGGCCTTGTTCTCCAAAAAAATAGATGCATTACCATTTAAATCGACTTTATAAATTACCGGAGAGAAACTATCTGTGATGTAGGCATTTCCCTCTGGGTCGAGTGTAATACCATTGGCCAAGTGTTTATCTTTCGGTTTTAATGCACTGAGGTTAATGAAGTGAAGTGGTTTGCCGGTTGAGAATTGGTAGATACTGAGAAATGCCGCTTTTTTAGGACCACCTGGAAATGGACGAAGGCTTGATCCTATATCAGAGTTGGTCACAAAAAGTTTATCCTGTTTAAAATCGATCTGAATACCCAGTACTGAATGTAGTCGAGGGTCATTAATCAGTTGTTGATATGTTCCATCCATGTTAATCGCATAAACAGCGCCTTCCCGAAACGAGCCTACAATGAATCTGTCTGAGTGTGGGTCGTATTTGATGTCTTCTGGAAATAAAGCGGGTTTCTCAATGGTGATGGATTTGGGATTAGGGTCATCGCCCAAACTGATGTCAGCTGCTGTGATTTGTCCGGTATAAAAATTGATTAAGATAAAAATGAATATGGGCTTAAACGTTTTCTGCATTAATTCCATTAGCGTTCTCTCCGAGTGAAATGTATTTTGCTGATATGACTTGAAAGATAACGGTCGTTATCTTTAATGCTACAACAGGATATAATCCGCTTGCAACTTAGTCTTTTTCAGAGTGGCTAATAATGGCCTTGTGCGTTGCTTTTGCGATGGTGTCAGCTAAATCCGGGTCGTCGACCGCACGGGCTAAGGTTGCACCGCCCACTAGCATGGCTAAATCAGCCCAGGCTCTATCATCAATTTTTCCACCAGAGTGGGGTAGTCCTTCAGAGAAGGTTTGGGCGGATTTGAGCAACGCTTGTTCAAAGGCTTTCTTGGTTTTCGAGTCCAAACGCGTCACTTCTGGCGTGAGGCTTTGCAGTGCGCAGCTATCGGATAGCTCGGAACAGCGTTTTTTACCTAAATAGAAATGTGCGAATTTATCTAGCCATTTCTCTCCGTGCTTGTTTTGGAATGTGGCGACGGCTGCTTGGAAATCTTCCACACCTAGGCTGATACTTGCGCGAAAGGCATCAATTTTCGATTTAAACGTCTTGTAAAAGGCGCCTGATGTTAGGCCTGCCTCTGAAGCCAGGCTATCGACACCGGCACCATCAAAGCCTTTTCTTCTAAAACCTCGGTGGGTGCCTTCTAGAATTTTTCGACGTGTTTTTTCTTTGTGTTCAGGGTCGTATCGCATTTAAACCTCATTTTTTCAGATTACCCCATATTATAGTTGACAAGATAACGATCGCAATCTAACCTAAAGATAACGGTCGTTATCTTTAAATTGCAGGGCGTCACAGGCGCCATTTGAAACCGAACGAAGAGGAAAACAATCATGCCATTAGTACAAGTCACTACTGCCAAGGGCACATTCAATAAACAGGAGCAAGATTCATTGATGTCCCGCCTATCAAAAGCGGTCATCAAAGCAGAGGGCGCCGATAGCAATGATCCTGCCGCATTGGCGCTGGTTTGGGCCTATCACACAGAGCAACAGGAGGGAGCCAGTTATGTTGGTGGGGAAGCCATAGAACAACCGCCAGTGGTGGTGACCATCACAACACCGCAAGGGGCATTGAATGCAGACAGCGGTAAATCCCTGGTCACTGAAGTTGGCACCATTGTCGATGACTTATTAGGTAGCTATGAAAATCGCTTTAACCATTGGGTGCTACTGAAAGAAGTGGATGAAGGTCATTGGGGAGGCGCGGGTCAGGTATTTAGTTTAAGCGCGATCCAAACCGCCATGAATATCAAGGCTGTTTAGCTGTAAACGAAGGATGATAAATCATCATGTTGGTTGGTGCGCTTTAAATGCAGCGCACCAACATAGATTGATAGAAAAAGGAAGAACAATGACTACCCCAATTACGCAAGGTTTGCACCACCTTGGATTAACCGTATCTGATTTAGATGCTGCACGTGACTTTTTTATCAACGCATTACATTTCCAGTTACTGGGTGAAGACGAAGATTATCCCGCTGCGTTTGTCAGTGATGATGTAACTGTGATTACACTTTGGGCTGCTGATCCGAATGCTGCACAGTTTGATAGGAAACGTCATATTGGTTTGCACCATGCGGCCTTCAGAGTCGCGTCCATCGACAGGCTAAAGCAATTGTATATTGAACTATCAGAATGGCCAGAAACAGAGTTTGAATGCGATATTTCCGCTCCGAGTAAAGGCGCAGCGGCACGGCACTTTTTAATGCGTATGCCTGGTGGGCCGCGTATTGAGTTTTATGCCGAAGGTGAAGAGTAGGAGGAGAAAAACAATGGAAACTGTGCTGATAACGGGAGCGAATCGAGGTATTGGGTTAGAGCTTGTTCGTTTTCATGTGAATCGTGGTGATAAGGTAATTGCCGTGTGTCGAAACCTTTCTGAAGCACTGAATGAATCAGGTGCACATATCATTAGCGATGTTGATTGGGCTAATGATGATGCTATCAACAAGTTAAGTGAGCAGATGGGTGATGTTTCAGTCAACCGTGTTATTGCCAGTGCGGGGCTAAGAAGATGTGAGGATTACGATAGCTTGGACTTTGATTCGATACGTTATCAATATGAAGTGAATACACTGGGACCTTTACGGCTTATTCGATACTTGGATAACTATTTAGTGCGCGGTGCAAAAGTGGTACTGATGTCCACCATGGTCGCTTCTCTTAAAGACAATCAAAGTGGTGGCGAGTTTGGTTATCGCATGTCTAAGGCGGCTTTGAATATGGTAGGTGTTAACCTAGCGCATGCATTAAAGCCAAAAGAAATCGCCGTATTCTTGCTACATCCAGGCTATGTGCGGACAGATTTAACCGGCGGGGAAGGGTTGATTGACGCGGATGAATCGGCTGCTGCCATTGTTGCTGTAACTGATAAGCTGAGCTTCGAAGATACAGGGTGTTTTTGGCATGCGGCTTGGGATGAGGAAATTCCATGGTAGACGATATTTGGCATGCAGGTGAAGTCGCACTTCAACGACGTATTGGCGCTGAAGATAAGATGGCAGAGATCGGGAAGAAGGTGATTCGTGGCTATATGCCCGAGCAACATCGCACTTTCTTTCGCCAACTGCCTTTTATTGTTGTGGGTGCTGTGGATCATGATGGCAACGTTTGGGCTGGGATTCGCTCTGGTGTGCCTGGGTTTATTGATTCGCCTAATCCCCAACAGCTTCGGATTTTCGGAACAGGTATGAGTGATGATCCAATGGAGGCAGGGATTAAGAAAAATACTTCGGTTGGTTTATTGGGGATTGAGCTTCACACCCGGCGGCGAAATCGCATGAACGGTTCAATCCAAGCCATCAATGATGAATGGGTTGATATCCATGTTGAACAATCGTTTGGTAATTGTCCCAAGTATATTCGCGAGCGGCGTATAACATCTATATCTGCCGCACCAAGTCCTATAACGATATTAGGTGGTTTAGATACGAAGTATCGTAGCTTGATTGAATCTTCAGAGACCTTCTTTATTGCATCTTATGCGGATGTTCATGACCAACGCCAAGTGGATGTTTCACACCGTGGTGGTGCTCCGGGCTTTGTTAGCGTCGATAAAAATGGATTATTAACCATACCGGATTTTATCGGCAATAACTTTTTCGCGACGCTTGGCAATATTCATCTTAATAGCCGGGCGGGGTTGACTTTCATCGACTTTAGCGGCGAGTCAATGTTGCAAATGACGGGGATAGCAAAGATCCTTAGTACTGACGAGGTGGATAGACGATATGAAGGGGCACAACGATTTTGGCAGTTTAGCCCGCAGAAAATATTTTATCGTCATCTGCGCGTTAACGGTTGATGCAGATAAGCGTATTTAATCCCTCATCTTGATACCTTGTCGTAGCTTACGGATGAAGTTTAGTACTCGCTTTTGATCCGAATGCCTGAGGTGGGTTCGTTCACCTCGGGTGTTTTGTTATTTTTTTCTTAAAAATCCATTTTCCTGTCACATTTTTCCAGCCTGATTCGTCTTATGTGTATG
>CAZPAE010000255.1:0-4930 GCA_964584455.1 uncultured Thioalkalispiraceae bacterium | reverse complement strand
TGTTTTAGCTCGCCACGGTGTTGAAGTCACTGTCTATGAAAAGCAGCCCGAGATCGGCGGCTTGTTAATGTTTGGTATTCCCGAATTTAAATTAGAAATAGAAATCGTTAAACTTCGTCGCAAAGTACTAGAAGACATGGGTATCCTATTTAAGACCGGTGTCGAAGTAGGTAAAGACATTGCCTTTAGTGATTTAGAGAATCAATACGATGCGGTTTTCCTTGGCATGGGTACCTATACTTATATGCAAGCAGGTATTCCTGGCGAAGACCTACCGGGTGTACATGCAGCGCTGGATTACTTAATTGCTAATGTCAATCACTGTTGGGATTATGAAACTGATCCAGCTGATTATGTCAGTATGGAAGGTAAAAAAGTGGTAGTACTCGGTGGTGGTGATACCGCGATGGATTGTAATCGTACCGCGATTCGTCAAGGTGCGGCATCAGTGAGCTGTGCTTATCGTCGTGATGAAGCCAATATGCCAGGTTCTAAACGTGAAGTTGCCAATGCCAAAGAAGAAGGCGTGCAATTCTTATGGAATCGTCAACCAATAGAGATTGTCGGTAATGGGAAGGTCGAAGGCATTAAAGTGGTCACGACCCAACTGGGTGAACCCGATGAACGTGGTCGACGCCGTCCGGAACCCATTGAAGGTTCTGAAGAAGTGATTCCAGCCGATGCGGTCATCGTCGCGTTTGGTTTTCGTCCTAGTCCTGCGAATTGGTTTACCGAGTTCGGTATTGATGTTGATGAGCGCGGTCGTGTAAAAGCGGCGCCGGAACAAGAATACAAGCATCAGACCAGTAATGAAAAAATCTTTGCCGGTGGCGATATGGTGCGTGGTTCTGATTTAGTCGTGACGGCAGTATATGAAGGTCGAGAGGCCGCACAAGGTATTCTTGATTACTTGGATGTTTAATTAACTCCACAACGGATAAGTAGCACGAAGCATGACGTGTGCTTGCATTATCTTTTTCATGCGTTTGGTGATGTAATTAACGATGGCAGAATTAAAAAACGATCGTTTTCTAAAAGCCTTGTTACGTGAACCGGTCGATATGACACCGGTCTGGATGATGCGCCAAGCCGGTCGCTATCTTCCTGAATATAAGGCAACACGCAAAAAAGCCGGTAGTTTTCTCAATTTATGTAAGAATCCAGAATTAGCCTGTGAAGTGACGTTACAACCACTTGAGCGCTTTGAATTGGATGCGGCGATTTTATTTTCCGATATTCTTACCATTCCCGATGCCATGGGCTTAGGCTTGTATTTTGCGGAAGGCGAAGGCCCGCATTTTGAACGGCCAGTACAAGATAAAGCTAGTGTCGAAAAACTCTTTGTACCGGATATGGAACAAGAGCTGGGTTATGTGATAGATGCGGTACGCACTATTCGTCGTGAGCTAAATGGTCGGGTACCGTTAATTGGTTTTTCCGGCAGCCCATGGACGCTAGCAACCTATATGGTTGAAGGTGGTGGTAGCAAGGACTTTGCTAAAGTTAAGGGCATGTTATATGACGATCCGGCTAGTATGCACCAGTTACTGGATGTGACAGCACAAGCGGTGACCCAATATCTCAATGCACAAATTGCTGCCGGTGCCCAAGCGGTGATGATCTTTGATACCTGGGGTGGTGCACTGACAACCCGAGACTATGGCTTATTTTCGTTACAGTATATGCAGCAAATTATCAGCCAGCTAACACGTGAACACGAAGGGCAGCGGATTCCTGTGATTATGTTTAGCAAGGGTGGTTGTCAATGGCTAGAAAGCCAGGCGGATAGTGGTGCCGATGCGCTCGGCTTAGATTGGACCATTGATATTCATCTGGCCCGTGAACGAGTTGGTGATCGCGTTGCATTACAAGGGAATATGGACCCAACTGTTTTATATGCTTCACCTGAACGTATTCGTGAGGAAGTGGCGACGATTTTAGCCAGTTATGGTGCGGGTAGTGGTCATGTGTTTAATTTAGGTCATGGTATTCATCAGCATGTTAACCCTGAGCATGCTAAAGTCTTTGTTGATGCGGTACACGAGCTGAGTCAGCAGTATCACCAATAGTCAGTCATTGTCATAACGTATAGAAGGTAATAGCCATGCGAATACTTCATACTATGTTACGAGTAGGCGACTTAAATCGTTCTATCCAGTTTTATACTGAAGTACTGGGTATGCAGTTACTACGACAAAAAGATTATCCGGACGGCAAATTTACCTTAGCTTTTATTGGTTATGGTGAAGAATCGGAAAATACGGTCATTGAGCTAACCCACAATTGGGACACCGAGCAATACGATCTTGGTGATGGCTATGGCCATATTGCTTTAGAAGTGGATGATGTTTATAAAGCAGCGGATGATATTAAACAACGCGGTGGTAAAATTATTCGCGCTGCGGGTCCTATGAATGCAGGTAAAACAATTATTGCTTTTGTGGAAGACCCAGATGGTTATCAGATTGAGTTAATTGGTAAGAAGTCATAAGCATTAGCGGTTTTCTCGTAATAGCTCAATCAGTGCTTCGGCCACAGGGTGATCTAAGGTAGCTGGGTTACGGGCAATCCAGAGAGTGCGCAAGATACGAAATCCTCTTACTTTTATATGAAATAGTTCACCACTACGTACACGTTCATATACCGCAAAGCGTGGCATAAAACTAACATGTTTATTGCGTGCCAGCATATCAATAATAGTTTCACTGGAACCCACTTCTAAGCTGATGTCCAATGCTGGGATACCGATACTGTGTAGTGCAGCATCTAATGATTCACGAATAGAAGAGCGGGATTCACGCAGTACATAATCTTGCCGTATTAATTCTTCCACCGGTAGTAAGTCTATACCGGCGAGCGGGTGCTGTGGTCCACAGATAAGCCATAATTCATCGTCTAACCATTTTTGTACCAGGATATCGGGATGATCAGGTGCGCTTTCTACTAAGGCCATATCGGTGCGATGGGTTGCGAGATCAGTTTGTATTTGGCGGCTATAAGCTAAGCGACTGTCTATTTTGTAGTTAGGATATTGTTCGTGAAACTTGAGTAACAAGCTTGATAGTAAATGCTCACCAATACCCACGGTGACCTCTAGTCGTAAACTGGTTTTGCCTTTCGCCATGTGCAGAATTTCTTCTTGTAGTGCACGGTGTCGATCTAAGGTTTGTACCGCGAGCAAATATACTTTTTCACCCGCTTCGGTTAAGCGTAGTCGTCCGCCGATACGTTCAACAATGGGTAACCCATAACTTTTTTCTAAGGCGCGTAGTCGTTTGGTGACAGCAGGTTGGCCCACATGTAACACGCGTGCTGCTTCCATCACGCCACCTTTTTCAACCACTGCGCGTAATGTTGCCCAGCTGGCTAAATCTGGTAGTTTCGTATATTCCGACAAAGCATATTCCTGTTGCGATTAAAATTTATAAGGTTACCGCTAAATATAGCTGATCATCCATTTGCAGAGTATAAGTGTTAGTATTTTTCATGCCTAGAAAGAATATGTGCTAATCGATAGAATAGAGCTGGAACCATTTCTAATAAATTGAATCCAAGCGGAAAATAAAAGAAAGAAGTTTTACTTTTTATGTCCCAAGATGTATGCCTACAGACGCTTTTGGCTGCCACAGCCAGGAGAGATGAGCATGCGTTTGCCAAGTTATATGATTTAACTTGTGCGAATCTAAATGCGGTTGCGTTGCGTATTCTTAAGAGTGAGTCAGCGGCACAAGATGCACTACAAGATGCCTATGTACAGATATGGCATCGAGCAGTTGATTATCACAGCGCTAAGGGAACCCCCATGACATGGATGGCTAGTATTGTGCGATATCGTGCATTGGACATCTTGCGCAAGCAAAAACCCACTGCACCGATTGAAACCATTGATACGGAGGAAATGGATGCAACACTGGGGCCTTTAGCCACATTATTAGAGTCAGACATGGCTAAATTACTATGGGCCTGTCTACAAGAGTTAAATGAGAATCAGCGTAATAGCTTGCTATTAGCGTTTTATGAGGGGTTAACCCACGATGAATTATCGGTTCGCATTGATCGACCATTGGGTACGGTAAAGAGTTGGGTAAGGCGTGGGTTACAAAGTGTAAAAGGGTGTCTTGAACGATGAACTATCAGGACAATGAATTAAGACAAGCACTGGCCGCGGAATATGTACTGGGTACATTGACTGGCCAGGCGCGGCGTCGTTTTGAGCGCTTGCTAAGTCAAGATGCCCAGCTACGCATGATCGTATCATCCTGGGAAGAAAAGCTAGGCGGCTTGTATGAAGGTATTCCACCACAACAGCCTGCAGATAAAGTCTGGGTAACTATTCAAAAGCGTTTAGGCCTTGGACGACAAGGTGCTGCTGAATCTGGTTTTATTGCTCGTCTATGGAATAGCCTAGCTTTATGGCGTGTTATGACAAGTGCTGCCACTGCTGCCTTACTATTTGCGGTTTACCTCAACTGGTTTGCGCCAACTTTAGTCGTGAATCAGTATATTGCGGTGATTACCAATGAACAACAGCAAGTGTCGTGGTTGGCTAAGACTGATTTACACAACAAGCACATGATCGTCCGGGTTCTCAAAGAACAGACCTTGCCCTTGGGCAAAGCCTTTGAGTTATGGATGTTGCCCGACGGCGGTAGTGCGCCCATTTCAATGGGACTACTTTCCCCTAATGGTGAGAAAACATTGGTATTAACCGATGCCATTGTCACCAAACTGTCTAATGCGAAAGGCCTGGCGGTGAGCTTAGAGCCACAAGGCGGTTCCCCCACCGGACAACCTACCGGGCCAGTTTTGTATCAGGGTAGTGTGCAATCGCTTTAATGCTTTTTTACCAGCCTTACTTGTCATTACGACGAGTCTAGGGATGGGCGAGGTACGAGTTCATGGACGAACTCGGTAGATTGTGTCTGGAACA
>CAZPAE010000254.1:0-4946 GCA_964584455.1 uncultured Thioalkalispiraceae bacterium | reverse complement strand
AGGATAACGACATTAATCAAATGGTCGCCATTGCCATGTTAGAAAAACTAGGTTATCAAACCATTGTGGCAAATGATGGCGAGCTAGCAATAGAGGCGGTCAAAAGTGAACAATTTGATTTAATTCTAATGGATATACAAATGCCCAATATGGATGGCTATACTGCAACACGTATTATACGATCCTTAGATATCAAAAATGCGTGCTGCCCTATTCTTGCCCTTACCGCCAATGCTATGCAAGGAGATAGAGAAAAATGTACCGCTGCGGGGATGGATGATTATATTACCAAGCCCATTGATATTGTTGCTTTAGAAGCTAAATTAAGCTTTTGGTTAGATAATAAGAAGTCAACCAATCAACAGGCCAGTTAACTATAAGGTATCAATAATAGCACTTGCCCACGTTACGGCTTCAACATTGGTAATCAATATCTGTTCTGTAGTTAGCCAACCCATCCCCACTCTATCCCAATCTGCTACTTCGTAGGCCAATACACAGGATAAGGCTTCACCCAGTTGGCCTTCTCGATAAAGCAAGGCAGCAACAATATCGTCACTTAATGGCAGAGGCTCTAATAACTTGGGCAAAGGCCGCTGTAGCAAAAGATCTAATGCAGAGAATAAACCGACAGTAAAGTAACTTTCCGTCGCCCGTTCACTAATTTCTTCTGCTAATAACTCACACATTTTAGCCCGAATCATAGCGGTACGAAGAATTTCGGAAGGGCGATCATTTAAGGTACTCATGGATAACATGGATGCCCAGCTACACAGTTTACGACGCCCTAGTAGCAATACACCTTGCTGTATTGATTCAATATCACGTTGTAAATTAAACGCGGCAGAGTTAATAAGCTTCAGTAATTTATAGCTGGTGGTAACATCAGTATTGATCGCCTCAGCAAGATCATCTGCATCAGAATTAGGATTATGTAAGACTGCTAATAAGTTCAATACCGTTAAACGATTTGCAGGAAGCTTTTCACCGGAAATAATTTCAGGTCGACTTAAAAAATACCCTTGGAAGTAATCAAAGCCTAGGCTACGACAATAAATGAACTCTTCTGGTGTTTCTATTTTTTCAGCTATTAACCTCACATCATACTGCTTAAGCTCTTTAACATGGGCCTCTATTTCTTCGTTGGATAAAGCCATAATGTCGATTTTAACAATGTCGGCTAAGTGTAGTAACGGTGCATGAGACGGGTTATATAAGTAATCATCTAACGCTATGGTATACCCCATATCTACCAGCCTTTTAACCGCCATCACTAACTTCACTGGCACATCTTCAAGTATTTCGAGTATCACCTGATCAGGTGCAAAGGGGAGTTGATTCTCTTCTAGGAAAAATTTTTCTGTCAGGTTAATGGCCGCTAATTTGTCTCTGACTAACTTCTCCAAACCAATTTCCACAAAGGTGTTAATAATGGTTTGTGTCGTCGCTTGATCACCACTCACAGCGCCTGCCGATGTGGCAGCCTGTGGTGCGGCACGGTAAAGTAGTTCATACGCATACACTTTCAAATGCGCATCAAATATAGGCTGTCGACCAACAAAAACGTTTTGCATCTAACCCGGAGCTCCGCATATAACGACCGTATTATTGGTCTTGCGTAGTACAATCAAACAACACTCAACTTATTGTGTGTATTGAAGTATTTATAACGGTTTAATGACAAAAAGCTTGAGTGTTTACATGGGGGAAAAACTGGTTGACCAAATCGCTTATAACGGTAAGCAAAGTAGACTTAAGGTGAATTACTTGTGCCTGTGCCTTGAAACAAGGTAACCAGATCAGCATCTTTATCGGTACGGACACCAATTTCTACCGGACGCATAAACAATACCCATAACGCACCTCTATCGGTGCCCGCATTGTTATCCAGGCTAGCAGTAACAGCAATATCACTAGTGCCATCACCGTTTAGATCACCCAGACTAATAAGATCGGTTCCGAACTGCCCCTGGTCTTCTAATGTTTCTTTAAAATTACCAATGGTATCGGATATTTTTGATGAGGAAATTACGTTGCCATTACGTTGTAAAAATAGAACGTAAAAAGCCCCATGATCAGTACCACCATCATCATTCAGTGAAGCCCCCACCGCTAATTCATTAATGCCGTCGCGGTTATAATCATCCACATTTGCCAAAGCACTACCAAAGCCTTCACCATTGGCTAATGTCACATCTAACTCACCATCTAATTGCGAAATTTTTTGCTCTATCTTAACCGTGCCATCGGTATTCATGAATAAGATCCAAACTGCACCGCGATCACTCCCCCCATCATCATCACCTGGTGCAGAAACAGCAATGTCGATCACCGAGTCACCATCCACATCGCCTAACCCGGTCACTGCGGTACCAAATCGATCGTCATTATCTAGGTCGGTAACAAAACTGCCTTGTTCATAAGAAATTTTTTGTTGTGAGTTAACCGTACCATCATTGTTCATGAACAAGATCCAAACCGCACCGCGATCACTTCCCCCATCATTATCGCGCGCCACACCCACGGCAAGATCATTAATACCATCACCGTTTAGATCGCCGATATTAGCAATGGCATCACCAAACTGATCACTATCATTTAATACATCACTTAACCCACCGGTTTCGTTTGCTATTTTTTGTTGTTGGCGCACGGTACCATTACTATTAAGGAATAGAATCCACACAGCGCCGCGATCGGTTCCACCTTCATCATCCCCCGGTGCCCCAACAGCAATATCTAAAGTACCATCGTTATTAAGATCACCGAGTGCTGTAACAGCACTACCAAACCGATCATTGTCATCGAGCTCGCCACTGAAGCCGGATTCTTCATGGGCTATTTTACGCGAGGTATCCACTTCGCCATTATCGTCCATGAAAAGCACTAATACCGCGCCGCGATCGGTTCCGCCCGTATCATCGCCGGGAACTCCCACCGCAAGATCAATCACGCCATCACTTTCCAAATCACCAATATTCGTTAGGCCCTGACCGAATTGATCGCCATCATTCAGGCTGGTATTCAAATTACCTTCGTTTTGCGCCACTTTCTGCGATGAATCCACCTCTGTGGAATAAGTCTGAGTACAGCCGGCCATCACCCACATCAGCAAGGCAAAGACCAAACCTAGATAAGAGGAAGGTAAATAGGTCATTTTGTGTTCATATGGCATATTAGTATGGGTACTAGTTAAGTGACTCATCTTACCTGGCAAATTTGACAACTCGTTAACGCCTTGCAATCTTTCCAATAGGCAATATATCACGACTATGCCTAATACAATTATTGCCATTCCTGGTTTTAGTGAACCGGTTAGCTCTTTAACCCACTTACTGGCTGCGGGCTTATTTTTAGCCTTATCCATCTGGCTAGTCATCAAAACAAAACCTGGATTGGGCTACCGCTTCCCGGTTGGCTTATTTGGCTTTGCCATCGTATTCGTGTTGTCTATGAGCGGTGTGTTCCACTTACTCGAACCAGGTACAACAGCACGCCATATCTTACAACGCTTAGACCATGCAGGTATCTTTTTCTTAATTGCAGGTACCTTTACCCCGGTACACAGTATTTTATTTAAAGGCGGATGGCGTTGGGGCATGCTGATTCCCATATGGGTCGTCGCCATCACCGGCCTCACATTGAAAACCATTTTCTTTACTGACATTCCAGAATGGCTTGGGCTGACGTTTTATTTAGGGCTAGGCTGGTTAGGTGCTATTTCTGCTACCGTATTGTATCGACGCTATGGTTATGCATTTATTAAGCCGCTTGTGTATGGCGCCATTGCTTACTCAGTTGGTGCCGTCATGGAGTTTTTACGACAACCTATTTTAATCAAGGGTGTAATTGGCGCACATGAAATTTTTCACATTGCCGTTTTATTGGGGATTAGCTTCCACTTTGTATTCGTAAAACGCTTTTGTACTCAAACCGAATTACAACCAATCCGTTAGTGCAATCCCAATCCCTAAACGTTTAATTCTGGCGTTATAGTCAATCATACTTTCACCATAGCCATCAAAGTATTGTAAAAACCATTTCGCCCTTCGGCTCATGGGTAAACTGTAGTTAATTTCCCATGCCCCTCTATTTTTAGCTTGGAAGTTATTACGCGTCATTAAAGAAACCGTATGGTCGCCCTTAGCATAAACCAGGCGTAACTCACCATGGCCCATAAAATCTTCAATATCCGGGTTATCATCTACGCCATCAGGATCATCAATGCGCCACCAAGGCTTAATACTTAAATAAAAATGTTCCCGCTCAAAGATAAAATCAGCATAAATACGATTCCAACTACGCGACTGACTACCACTGCGTCCATTAGACTGATGCGATAAACCAATAATATTGATTTTATTTTTAAAGCCCCAGATAGACCAATCATTAGGAACACTCATAAACACCTCTGGCTCATGATTGGTTTCCCTAAATGGCCTAGAGTTATCAGAATTATACGCCTGCCAAAAAGATAGATTGGTATAGGCAAAATAAATTGTTCCATCTTCGCCAAACAGACCATCAACAATAGGTAGCTTTAAACTAAATTGAAATTTAATCTCTTGCTCTTCCATCACCCCATCAAAAGCCGAGTCAAACGGCGCTTGGTTAGGTTGAAAACTATAGCTATAAGTAATTAAATAATTAGGCCGATGAGTTGATAACACAAAAGGTTGAAAACGCGTTTCCTTTTCGATCTTAACCCGTCTATCCAGTGGCGATAAGTTCGGTTCGGCTTGGGCCTCGGTTGTGGTAGGTTGTGCAACGCTAACGGTTGCATACACCCCAAACACCATTAACAGCACTATTTTTTGCATAACTTATATGCCCTAACGCATTAACTTATAGCAATAATATAAAATAGATATGTTACGTTTCGTAACCTAAGTTAGGTGATAACCAACGCTCTGCTTCTTCTAAACTCATGCCTTTGCGCTTGGCAT
>CAZPAE010000253.1:0-4961 GCA_964584455.1 uncultured Thioalkalispiraceae bacterium | reverse complement strand
GTGGAATTTATATAAAAATCCATAACTTAATTAACAATAGCAATATCTGAATAAATTCGCCCAGCTGTTATGGTTTTCGCAACAATCATCAACTACCTCCTAGTCAATCTATAACATCACAGCTTACTGCATAAGCATATCATTAAATAGCCAGCCATAAAAGCCAGCTAAATAACACAAGCCAATCATGCTATTCTTAGCAATCTAGTAGGCCATGAACTCATTTATTGAGGCAGTATAATCAAGGACATGTTATGAACATCAAGGCGTTACAACCCTATCTCATCTTTTTATTGAGTTCATTCTTATTTGCTAGCCTGACATATGCAAATGAAAATAATAGCGGTATTGAAGTTGCTGGAACGGCAAAACTTCATGTGACACCGGATATTGCCCGCTTCTCTTTTTCCATTCACTATCGTGGCACGGTACTCAGTGACGTTAAACAAAAGGTGGATAAACATACTAGCGGACTGATAAAACGCGCTAAAAAGTTAGCTATCAAACAAAATGATATTAACTCTTCGACTATCACCATTTACCCACAATATAATCATAAAACCCAATCACTAATTGGGTACGATGTTTCCAGAACAGTAAAAATAACGTTAAAAGATCTTTCCAAATACTCAGAGCTAGTCAATAGCGCTATTCAAGAAGGTATTACCAATATTCAACATGTTCAGTTAGATACTAAACATCGTAATAAACTTGAAACCGAAGCATTGAGTGCAGCAGTGGCGGCAGCAAGACAAAAAGCACTCGTACTGGCTAAAAGCAGCCTAGTAAAACTGGGGAAAGTTTTGTTTATCAAAGAACTGGGCAATAGCGCTGCCTTTAATGAATACAAAGCGCAGCGTGGTGTCATGCTAGAGTCCGCTGGTGCCCAAAGTGCTTTCGAGCCCGGTGAAATCACCATCACGGCAAATGTTGTCGTCAAATATGCCATTCAATAGCAACACAAATAATATTTAACGCTCAATAGTTTTTTATTTAGTTATCAAAGGAGCTATCATGCCCTATTTAGATATACGTATTTCGCAACAGCCATCAAAAGAAATTACTGAAAAAGTCGTCACTAGCTTAATGGATCATACGACAAACATACTCGGCAAAAAGCCTGAGGTCACGTCAATTGGGGTTAGCTTTATTTCACCAGAAACTTGGTTTATTGGTGGCACGCCAGTCAGCCAACAAGCAATGACAACATTCTATTTAGATATCAAAATCACTGAAGGCACCAACACAAAACAAGAAAAGGCGCAGTACGTCAAGGCAGTATTCGCCGATATGGAAACCATACTCGGCAAAGTGGCCCCAGCCAGCTATATCGTCTTACACGATATCCGTGCTGACGCCTGGGGGTTTGAAGGTAAAACCCAGGAATATCGTTTTATCCAAGCACAATCGCTATAAGTCTTATGGCTTACTGAGTAATAACCAAAAAATATGGAGCTGCCCTACTCTACTCGATATCTCATCATTGCAATCATCACTGCATCTACCTGGGGGCTCACCGGCATTTTTGTGCAACTCTTACCTGCCTACTCGCCGGTGACGCTCACCGCAGTACGATTAATCATTGCCTTATTAGTCAGCTTGCCCCTGCTTACTTTATCCCAAACTACACGCCACAATATCAAATCAACATTAAAGCAACCTATAGCCTATTTACTTGCGCTATTGTTAGCCGGATATTACTTACTCGCAACTGCTGCTTTTCAAATGGCACCGGTAGCTGAAGTCGCATTGCTATTGAGCACGCCACCTTTATTTGTTCTCTTACTTCGTCAATTGAGAAGTGTTCCCCCTCAAAAAACGGAAATAGTGGGTGCTATTATTGCAGCTATAGGCATTGTGATTATTTTAGCCCCTAAACTATCCTTAGCCGCAACCTCTTCTCAACATTTATATGGCAATGCTATTGCGCTTTTTGCCGCCACACTCACTGCTTTATATGCTTATCTATACCATAATCTATCACAACGGAATGATGCACCAGAGACGGGTACGGTGACGATTTTAACTTTTATCATCGGTAGCGTACTGCTGACACCATTACTTTTATTTTCTTCATCCCAAAGCACTTTCACGGATATGAATATTAAAATCGTTTCATTATTGTTAGGCCTAGGTATCATATCTACTGCCATACCATCTTTAGGATTTGCGCTTATCTCCAAACACTTACCGGCTATTATCACTTCAACAGTCGCACTTTTTATCCCTACCTTTGCGGCACTACTCGCCTTTTTTATTCTCGATGAATATATTTCATTTAACTTTTTACTAGGCTGCGCATTTGTTTTAACCGGTGTTGGTTTAATCATTAACTCAACGCCCAAATAACTTACAACATCAATATCTATGCTATTACTAAATTAAAAAATAGCCCCCCCTATATCACCACACACTTAGAAGACATAGTTAAAAAATATAAAATTTTGTCATATGGCAATTTATCCAAATGCACAGTTTGATTTTCTACAGACCACTATCATAAATAATTTATTTACATGCTATGATCCTATGTTGCTTAACACAGTTATAGGAGAACACTTTGAAACCCACATTATCCCCGGGCATTCGCCATGAGCACCGTTTTTTAATTCCTCAATCAAAGACCGTACCCGCACTATATCCAGAATCGACTGAGTTTGTACAAATGCCTGACGTATTTGCCACTGGCTTTTTAGTTGGTTTTCTAGAATGGGCATGTATTGTGGCCATTAAACCTTATCTTGATTGGCCACAAGAACAAACCGTAGGAACCCATATTGATGTGAGTCATCAAGCTGCGACACCACCTGGTTTAGAAGTCACTGCTATAGTTGAACTCATTGCTGTGGAAGGACGCAAACTAACGTTCACTGTGGAAGCACATGACGGCGTTGATGTTATTTCAAAAGGTCGACATGAACGATTTATTATTGATAAAACAAAATTTGATACCAAAGTAAATGAAAAGCAACAAAATGCGACTGCCCCTAAATAGAGCATATGATTAATTTACCATATGACCAATCATCGCCTAGCAAAAAAGTCAGTTGTTACTGTGCATATGAACAAGTTATGCTATAACCAGGTTGAAAAATGCAATTGTACTCGGTGGGACTTAATCGATGGCACAGCAATATACTGAAATCTCTGACAAACTTAAGACGTTTATTGAGCAACAAAAAATCTTTTTTGTTGGCACTGCCGCTGCAGATGGTAGAGTGAATGTTTCACCTAAGGGGATGGATTCATTACGTGTCATCGGAAAAAATCGCGTCATATGGTTGAACGTTACCGGCAGTGGTAACGAAACCGCCGCTCATGTGCAAGAGTTACCTCGTATGACACTAATGTTTACTTCTTTTGAAGGAACGCCAATGATCTTGCGGCTCTATGGCCAAGCGCGTGTCATTCATCAACAAGATAATGAATGGCAAACCCTTTATGCCTCGTTTAGCCCACTCCCAGGTGCACGACAAATTTTCGATCTTGATGTCGATCTAGTGCAAACCTCCTGCGGTATGGCAGTACCATTATTCGATTTTTGTGAGGAACGCCAATTACTCAATGACTGGGCCATAAAACGCGGTGAAGCCGGTATTAAGGCCTATTGGGATGAAAAAAACCAACATAGTATCGATGGTAAACCAACATATATCGTCGAAAAAAACAATTGAGATTGACTAACCTACTCCCTGTTCCTTGGCCAATTTATCTGATTTTCTTCACTCAACACCTATTTTCCTACACAAAAACACTACAATAAATAAGACAATACAGTAAACATACAGCAAATCCTGCTGTCATATAAGCAATTCTATAGTTAAGTCTATTTTGTTCCGATAAAACATTAGGTTACCCCGCTGCTTAGGGGTTTTGACAAAGTACATTAGGTAAATCATTAAAAGCCAATAAAATGAAACACGCAGAAAAAACGCTTCTTGAACAAATGCAAATTAGCGATTTTGAAGTGGAACAGCGCAAAGCGCTTTTTTCATTCGGCTCAAAAGATGTTGAAACCCTAAAAACCATTAAGCCCATCATTGACGCTAATCTTGATCTATTAGTGGAAAAGTTTTATGAAATGCAAACCAACATCCCTGAGATTTCTCTGTTAATCGGTGACTCAGATACCTTAGCCCGATTACACCGTGCGCAACGTAAATATATTGTAGATCTGTTTACCGGGCTTTATGACCTCGAATATGTTAACAACCGATTACGGATCGGACTGGTTCATAAACGAATCGGGGTTGATCCAAAACTCTACCTTTCCGCTGTCTATACACTTAAATACTTATTGTATGAGGTATTACGCAATGAGATACCTCAAGAGGATAAGTGTCAATGTGTTTTAAATGCCATTGAAAAACTATTACTGTTCGATGTCACACTGGTATTTGACACCTATATTCGTAGCTTAGTCACAGAAATTGAAATCGCAAAGCAAAAATCTGACCAATATGCACGCGAACTAGAACATAAAGTCAAAGAACGCACGGAACAACTTGAAATACTTTCCCGTACTGACCCTTTAACCGGCTTACTAAATGTGCGCCACCTGATGGATGTACTGGTTATCACCTTGCGTGCTGCACAACGCCGCTCCGAACCTGTTTCGCTCATGTTTATGGACATTAATGATTTTAAGTTGATTAATGATACCGAAGGCCACCAACAAGGCGATGAAATATTACGTGTAGTGGGTACCGCTATAAAGAAAGTAGCGCGTGCCGAAGATCATTGCTTTCGTTATGGCGGCGATGAATTCTGTATTATCTTGCCTAACTGTAAGGCATCTGATGCCCATGCCATTTATAGCTCACGCCTAAAATCACATATTCAACAAAGAGTACACAACCTATTTCTAAGTATTGGCATTGCACAAACTGGACCCAATGATTACATAGAACCCGAAGCGCTGTTACGCAAAGCAGATAAGAATATGTATGCCGATAAGGAAA
>CAZPAE010000252.1:0-4969 GCA_964584455.1 uncultured Thioalkalispiraceae bacterium | reverse complement strand
TTTAATACATCATTAATGGTTTCTTTATTAATGTTCAAACGCTCACGATCAGCAACCCGTCCTTTTGTTTTACCCCCGCTAAAATCGCCTAAGGCCAGCATCTTTAACGGTAAGTCAACTTTTTTGCGTGCTCCATCGGTTTCTACATCCAAGGTAATGTTGACACGCGCCTTTGGAATTTCATTTTGAAAGCTATCGGCCATTGTTTAACTCCTAGTTTTACTAACGTTGCTTACAACGTCTTGTTCATTTGGGAATCTCTGATTAAGTCCATACCGCAATTCATGAACCTAGTCAGAGACTCCCGTTTAATCCGACTTAACAAGCTCATAGTACTTGTGCTGCTAAAGCCAGGTCCCAACGACACATTTGCGCAGTAATTGCATCCAGTTGTTGCTCATAATGTGTCATATTCTGTTCTGTTGCATTGGCCATCACACCTCGAATGGCGGTTTGTAATTGCGTTGCAACATTCATAGCTAATCGTGTATCCCATGTTGGTAGGGAGGTACGTTCAGCTTGATCCATTAATTCTTCGAGCATGGGATGTGCTAAATCAGCACGCCCTTGCTCTAAACACAATTGCGCCATGGCTAGGCGCCATTGGTAACGCTGTTTCTCGGTTTTGGCGCGGTACGTATCTAGCTGGGCAATGGCTTGTGTTAAACCCTGCTCGTTAGCTAGTTCCTGCGCTTGGAGAATGATGTTTTGTAAATCATCATCTTCACCATCGTCGCTCATTAATGCTGCGCCGGCAGTTTGGTTCGGATTGATGCTATTCAACCAAGCGATTGTTTCTGCATTGGCAAACGGTGTGTCATCATCAAACCGTAGTTGTTCTAAACCGGGTAAACGCTTCAGTAAGGCTGCCGTTTCATAGGCAATACAATTGGCCACATCTTGTTGCCCCATGGCTTTGGCTGCACGATGGGCATAACACTGTAAATCAAGCCGAACATGGCCAGCCGCTTCAAAAAAGGTACCTTCACATAGCCTGAATGCAGCATCGTGATCACCTTGTGCCAATAAGCTGCTTATTTGGCTCATGCCTGCTTGGCGTGGTGACACCATGCGGGTTTTTCCATTTTCGTTTGGCGGCATGCTCAAACCACCCCAGCGCACGGCTCGAGCATAAGCAATACCGCGTAAGTAATCGCCTTTGCCATTAAACTGGTTCACTATCTTGCGCATTAATGACAACAGCTCGGTATCTGATAAGTTGTCACCCGCTGCTTGGCTTAGCGCAGGCTTGGTATTGCTTTGTATGCGAGTAACCTCACTGCTGCTACTTACCGGTGATGTGGGCGATGTGTTATGTGTAACAGATGTGGGCTCGGTTGGGCTTGTTTCTGGAACAACGCGCTTTGCTGTTTCTTTGGTTACATTATAAATGGCAGTTAAACGTAAGGTTTCTTCGCTGGTAACTGAAATAATCGTCTTATTAAATAATTCGACTTGTTCCATTAGCGCGCTAATTTGCTTTGAACTTGCTTTATCTACAGCTTGTTTGAAAAAGGCAAACAGTTTGTCATTGCTCAGCCACTGTAATGTATTCTGCCGTGAGTTAGGTCTAAGTGGGTGAATATCTTCATAGAAGTTTTCAAGTAAAAGCCGATACAGCATTAGTCCTTGTATAAAGCCGTCTACACCACTGATATAAGTACTAGCTAGCAGATAATAGCCTGCGACACGTAAGTCCTTGCCTTCGGTTTTTAGAATTTCCTCAGCAAGCGTCACAATGGCGCTATAATCATTGTCTGAGAGTTTTTCTAGTTCATTTTTAATTAGAACAAACTCATCTGAGTATAGGGGATCCTCACCAGTAGGCGCTTGTTGTGAAATGGGGGCAAGTAGTAGTGCTATTTTTTCTGGAATAGCGGGTTCCGCTACTACCTCAGATATAGCACTATCTACTTGTTGTTCTGTTACCGGCATATCTTTATTTTGCTCGCTCATAAACCGGTTCCTTGATTCATGACTTCATCAAGCACTTGTTGCAAACTCATATCCCCGGGAAAGTGATATTTAGTGAGTTGTAACGGATCCACATTAACCGTTTCTATCTCTTGTAAAACATCCATTACGGTATCGTCGGTTCGGCGTGAATCGATCAATAACGTAAAATAAGAAGAAGGGATTTGATGGAAAAATAATAATAACCGCGCAGGAATACCGGGGACCGCTGGATTCCACAGGAAGTTAGCCCGCCAACTGCGATCGCGCAATACTGTCTCCGCTAGCTTCACCCAGAACATTACATGTAGGTTGGCCTGACTACCTGAGGGAAGCGGTAAACGTAATCCCCAGTGCACTTTTTGTGGCGAACGACGAGCCACTGTCTGTAATGAGCTTATCACTACATACATGAAAGCAACCCGTATACTTTCTGAGGCACCGGGTAAGATGTCATGCCAAAGATCGTCGATGCTGGTATTTTCCAAAACTGTTAAGGCATGGCTAAGCCAGTCTTTGTCGTTAAAATCAATGTGAAAGGCGGGTGTACTATCGATGGCTTGTAGAAAGGTATCTAATGCCTTGTCTTGCCATGGCACTTTAAACAGTTGGTCCATGGTGGTGTAGCTATCTGATAACATCATCGGCAGTAGTGATTGGTGCTGTTTAAATATCACGTTATCGGTCGCACGAAATAACACAAAGGGATAGCATCGGCCTATTTTGTCGCGACTTGGCGCAATAACACCGCTAATGGTTTTGTCATTATCATCACCGATAAACCCAAAGCGGAAATTAGGGCTTAAATCAAATACCCGTTTCCATTTTTCCTCATAACGTCGATTGAGCAAGGTAACACCACCTTGGATCCAATCATCCAGTGCAACGGCTTCACGCACTTTGACATTATGTTTTATAAAGTCTGCATGCATTGGCATTTTTCCACACCCACCAATGACTTCATGAAAGGCTGCCTGTTTAGGCGCAGACCGATTTTGTTTATTCATGAAGTTGAACATATCCCTATCCTCGATTGACGACGCTCTTATTTGATTTTTTACTTCGCCCTACAATTCTCTTTGGTATATAGAACTTATTAAAAAGCCCGGGCTGTAATAAATTATTGGAACGATCGGCCCTAACGCGAAAACTGACCCGAATTGGGTTGCCGTTGATCGATTCCATATTCCATTCGCTTAGGTACTGGGTACCGCGTTCTTTCACTAAACGTGCTTTTCTAAATAAATGAAAAATGCCCCACATGCCGTGCTCTGATTGCTCGGCACGCATATTGTTTTTCTCTGAAATCGCTACAACCCGTGCCCCGGTGCTATCGGTTTGACCTGGCCACTGGAATTTGCGCCACTCTTGCGGCTCATTGCGATAACGATACATCTGTCCATTGGTTTCTAAGGTGATTTCGCTAACACCTGGTGTTGGCATGGGATATAAATAAAATGTCATTTCCGGGGAGACACCGCCACGTTTGAATAGGCCATCGGTGATTCTTTGGCTGCGGTTTAAGGCATAAACAAAGTTACGATTAAACCCTGGACTTAGCCCCATCCATGAACGTTGTCGCCACTTACCGGCACGGCGATAAATATAAGCACCTAAATGGTCACGAACGAAACTCCATAACACGCCATCGTCGGGATGGAAAAATTCCGCCACATCTTCTAGTGCCGCATCTGGACCACCATCGACAAACGGAAAACGACCTCGAATGCGATCTTCGTATTCTGTCATTACCAGGGATGCCCATTTGCCTTGGATCTCAGCCACGGCTGAACCCATGATTACGCGCCATGAATCTTTAATTGGTGCAATAAATAATGGCTCAACAATGGCGCGGGTCCGAGACTCACTGCCATTAATTAAGCCGGTTGCCGTTTGCCAAGCTTGGTATACGGCGGTGGTATCCCCCTTACCGGATAAAATATTCGCGGCGATGAGCTCGGCTTCTCGGGTTTTCTCGGAAGTATTACGTAATTGTTCAAACTCACCTTGTAACCCAGCAATGGCGATAAGATATTTATTCAGTAACTCACTGACCGGCATTTTTTCCGCTGGCGTAGTAAAGCGGCGTAGGTCCTTAAATGAGGTTTGCATTTCTTTGACCATTTCGCCCTTTAACAGGAATTTTTTATAAACCCGCGGATTATTATCATCTTCACGCCAGGTGACTTCCTGTAAGTTGACGTTGTCTTCAATTAACTGGAAAACTTCTGCAATTGGACCATCGACCTTGGCAAATAAAACCAGCTTATTGGCGGTATCGCTGATAGATCTATCGCGCTGAATATCAATATTGCTTAAGAATTCATACCAGTGGTTCACATAGTCTGCAAAGTAACGTTGGCGAATTTGCTGTTCCAGCTCATTAGCAAGAGCAAGATTGATCGCACCTTTTTTGTTCTTATTGGTTTCAGCCGCGGCGCTATCGCCTACATCAGGTAATTGTTCATTACCGAGGATCCAATCACCATAGCTTGCCATGTGAATAGCAATTTTAAATTCGCGTGATGCGTAATCTTCCCAGCCTTTGCGGGTATAGATGCCTGGTAAGGTTTTCCCATTTGATAGATAGCTTGAGCCACGGCTTTTTAATGCGTAGCGTAACTCTAATGGTTTTAGGTAGTTTTCACTTTTTCTTATCACCTGGGTATATAGCAGTTCTGCATTAGGCGGTGTACGTAATTGGGTACGCGCTACACGCACCGGCTCTGCATTGACACGCCAATGGGCTGCCGCTAGTTGATGCTCTGAGGGCAGACGCATATGCGCTAGATACTTTTCGATGAGCTTTTTGCTATTCGTATCAAGTGCGGTTTTGAGTTCTTTACTGGGCACATGGACTTTAGGGGTAATGATGGATTCCCAACTTGCTAATAACAACGGTACAGCCTCGGCATCATTGATACGCTGTGGCTGGCTTAGCATTAAATAGACTTTTAATGTGTCGTAGTAATCACTGTGCAGCTTGGCTAATTCAGACTCAGAGCTAATTGTTTCC
>CAZPAE010000251.1:0-5002 GCA_964584455.1 uncultured Thioalkalispiraceae bacterium | reverse complement strand
GCCAAGCCAATTCAATATCCAAATCGGCCTGCTGTACTTCACCTAAGACTTTGTTTGTATAGTAAACTTTATGCCCCTGTGTTAATTCAACCGATTGCTGCGTGAGTGTTTTTTTGCCCAGCGCAACCCGTACACGGTGTTCGGTTACGACCACATCGGTTTGTTGGTTTTTATGTGCCACCGCAAATGCCGTGCCCAGTGCTGTAACCCGACCCTCTCCTGCAATAACGGTAAACGGTTTGTGTTGATTGGGTTGCACCTGAAACCAGGCTTCGCCCTTTAGTAGCTTAATAATACGAGCCGTATCCGTATATTGAATATCAATAGCAGTATCCGCACTCATTTCTACCACCGAGCCATCACTTAAGGTAAAGCGCTGCACTTCACCAATGCCTGTTTGGTAATCCACATTACCAGCCCCAGGCAAGATGACATTCAACCCAATCACCAGCATCGCTAATACGGCAGCAAGCGCTAACCCTAATGATAAACGCGACCGGTGTTTGCCAGTGGTGTGAGAAGGAGTAACACTACGTTGTTTCTCTAACGGCAATAAAGCTGATTGTTGCCAGATTTGCTCTAACGCCTGATATGCTGCTTTATGTCGTGCATCTTGCTCCAACCATGCATCAAACTCAGCCTGTTGCTGCTCGCTCGGGTTCTCGCGTAATAACGCGAACCACTGCGCCGCCATCATAGTAATGGGATCAATATCATCCTGTGTAGAAGCTTGCTCTGTCTTTAGCATCTGCTTAAAAATATCCTGGCTACTCGACTAATAAGACGTTGTTGCCTATGAATTATCTGAATGTTTTTTTGTCTGCTGCTTTTTATCCATATCAAGCTTTAATAAAGCTAAGGCCCGAGTCATATGGGTAAATGCTGTTTTTTGGGAAATTCCTAACTGCTCACCAATTTGCACATAGCTCAACCCCTCCACTCTCGCCAATACAAACACTTCGCGACAACGCTGTGGCAAACGTTCAATCGCCTGATGGAGTTGTGTAAGTTCTTGCTGATGTTGGATGCGTTTCTCTGGCGAGGATGCGGTATCTTGAAGCTGTAAAATCGCCTCTTCACAGCCGGTATCCACTTGTTGACTTTGCTGTTTACGAAAATGGTCCATCAATAGATTCCGCGCGATACGAAATAAATACGCCGATGGATTTAACAAGGGTAACTTAGGCTCACTTTGCACCGCCCGCAAATAGGTTTCATGGGCAAAATCTTCTGCTGTCGCAACACAGCCAACCCGGGATTGAAAAAATCGTGTAATTTGATCACGCCCTTCAATAAAAGCACAATGCAGCTGGAATTGTGTTTTATTCATGGATGGCTCTACCCACTAACGTTGATACCTAAAATTGAACTTATTCTTCTAACTCATAGACTTAAGAGGTATGAATATCTTACACAGCCTGATTGAGAATGATTATCATTATACGGCAGACAACTTCCAGAACGCAAGACTTAACGCTATCACACAACAATGAGAACCTTATTAACCCAGATCTCACAATGCCAAATATGCCGTGCTCACTTACCGCATGGTGTTAACCCTGTGGTACAAGCCAATACACAAAGTCGGATTGTGATTATTGGCCAAGCACCAGGCTTAAAGGTCCACCAAACTGGTATCCCCTGGAACGATCCCAGTGGTGAACGCTTGCGTGAATGGATGCGTATTAGCGAAGCTGACTTTTATCACCCCAGTAACATTGCATTGATACCGATGAGCTTTTGTTATCCCGGCAAAGGTAAGACGGGTGACCTGCCTCCGAGACCCGAGTGTGCACCACAATGGCATGAAGCATTATTCAAAAAACTAAAAAAGGCCCAGCTTTATATTCTCATTGGTCAATATGCACAGCGCTATTACTTAGGAGACCAAATTAAAGCAAACTTAACCCAAACCGTGAAACATTATAAAGACTATCTACCTCATTACTTTGTCTTGCCACATCCCTCGCCTCGCAACCGATTATGGCTAAAGAAAAACCCTTGGTTTGATAAAAATGTATTACCGGCTTTTCGAAAACAGGTCCAACATGCACTCAATCACTAAAACCATACTGATCCGTTACAGCTTATTTTTATTTATTCTTTTATGGCTTGTGTCAGCGACTTATGCACAAGAAAGTGTTTGTTATGGTACAACGGCGAATGGAAAACTTAAGCACGGTGTTAAGCTACCCAGCGAAGGTGTGAACTATGTCAGCTATAGCAAGACAGCGGAATTATTGGGTAGAACCTATGTCCATTCCAAAGTGAAAGCAATTATCGTTGCATCTTACCAACAGCTTGAAGCTGCCATGCCACAAAAAGTATATAAATATGCCGAAACCGGTTTCAAACAAGGAGGCAAGTTTAGCCCGCATAAAACTCACCAGAACGGCTTGTCTGTCGATTTCATGGTGCCAGTTATTAATCAACAAGGACAATCTACACACTTACCAACCCATTACTTGAATCGACTTGGTTATGACATCGAATTTGACCGGCGCGGTCATTATGAAAATTACCGTATTGATTATGAAGCTCTCGCCGCCCATTTAGTTTATCTACATAAAGCAGCAATAAAACAAAATGTTAATCTAAAACGGGTGATTTTCGCATTAGAACTACAACCTTTTTTACTCAAAACAAAATACGGTAGCTACATAAAACAACATATACGACTATCGACCCGGCCGGCCTGGGTTCGGCACGATGAACATTATCATGTGGATTTTGATATTCCTTGCGTCAAAAACAAGTGACCAATTACTAGGATAGAAATAGTGTTGCGAACCCAGACTATTGGCCTTACGCTTAACCATCGATACACTTGTTTTAGTTAGTGCCCGCATGCAAATCCGCCCAGCTATTGCCACCGATTACCCGGCTATTTGTCAACTAGTCACTTCCCCTGAGGAATTATTTTGGGTTTGGCCAAAAGGTCAATATCCTTTAGATGTGCCACAATTAGAATTGCTTGCCCAGCAACGAAAATCGCTCAGTGTGGCAACGCTTAATGATCAGATTATTGGTTTTGCCAATGTCTATGAGATTAACTCACAGCAATATGCCTTTATCGGTAATGTCATTATTGCCAAAGCACAACGTGGTAAAGGGTTTGGTAAAACACTGCTAGAGTATATGCGTACAACCATTTTTACACACTATGCGCCTGAAGCACGTATTTCAGTATTTAATAACAATACACCAGCACTATTACTGTATTCCCGAGTAGGTTTTACGCCCTATGCGGTTGAACAACGCCTCACCCCGCACCAACAGCCCGTTGCACTGATCCACATGCAGTGTAAACAGGATGTATCATGACGTTAGCCATTATCGCACTGGTTATTATTTTACTGTTGGTGGCTATTATCCAATACCGGCAGCGCCTATGGCATCATGAGACCAATGAATTAGTACGGCGATTAAAAATAAAAACCAATACCGTTTCCCATCATGTCAACTTAGCTGAAGTAGACGCGCTACCGAGCCCAGTGAAACGTTATTTTCACCACGTATTAAAACCGGGCTTACCTATTATCCAACACGCACACATGCAACAAGCTGGTGGCTTTGTCACCCGGTTGAAGAAACCCCATTGGTCTAGCCTATCGGCACAACAATGGATGAGTGCGCAACCCAACGGCTTTATTTGGGATGCCAAAATTACTGTCTTGCCGTTGCTTTCTATTTATGTACGCGATACACATTTGCATAGTCGAAGCCGTATGCATGGCCAGTTACTATCACTGATAAAATTATTCGACTTTCAAGCAACACCTGAATTAGCGACTGCTGCATTGCAACGTATATTAGCGGAACGGGTTTGGATGCCTACTGCGCTTTTACCAAGTCAAGGTGTACAATGGACCGCAATCAACAAGTATGTCGCTACCGCCACTTTGCAAGATGGCAATGTAAGCGCTGCATTAGACTTCGAGTTTAATCAACAAGGTGAAATTATTCGTGCTTATACAGCAGGCCGATATCGTGAAGTGAAAGGCCAATTTGAATTAACCCCGTGGGAAGGCCAATATGCTAACTATACCGAAATAGAAGGTTACCGCGTACCCACTGCCGGTGAAGTCGCCTGGGTATTAGCCGATGCCATTCACCCTTACTGGAAAGCAACGATTAAAAACATCCAATACGATTATTAACATGCAAATCCCTCTATATCAAATCGATGCATTTAGTAGCAAAACCTTTGGCGGTAATCCCGCTGCAGTCTGCCCATTGAAAACTTGGCTCAGTGATACGCTTTTACAAAACATTGCGGCAGAAAATAACTTATCCGAAACGGCCTTTATTATCGCCAATGAAACCGGCTATCAGATTCGCTGGTTTACACCGACCACAGAAGTCGCATTATGTGGTCATGCCACTTTGGCCAGTGCTTATGTTATTTTCCATGAATTGGATCCACTCTGTGACCAGATTCAATTTACCTCCCAAAGTGGCCCTCTTAGTGTTACTCGAGAACATGACTGGCTGGTATTGGATTTTCCGCAACAGCCTGCTAGCCCCTGCGCCATGCCTGATAACTTAACTGCCGCATTGGGTAAAGCACCGCACAGTGCATTCAAAGCCACTGATTACCTATTTATATATGAGCGCGAACAGGATATTCGTAACCTAAAACCGGATTTTGCATTACTCAAACAGCTTGATTGTCGAGGTATTATCACCACGGCCAAGGGTGATGAGGTCGATTTCGTCAGCCGTTTCTTTGCCCCTGCCGCCGGTGTCAATGAAGACCCTGTCACTGGCTCAGCCCACTGCACACTGACCCCTTATTGGGCCGAGCAACTTGAGCAAACTCAATTCCTGGCTCAGCAATTATCATCCCGTGGTGGTGAATTACGCTGTGAGCTAAAACAGGACCGTGTTCTGATTGCCGGTCAAGCAGTTCAATACCTGCAAGGGATGATTGAAATACCCTAAATTCACCGCATCAAATTCAAAATTTGTCTATTTTGTAAGTTTACTTCGACTATCTTAG
>CAZPAE010000250.1:0-5004 GCA_964584455.1 uncultured Thioalkalispiraceae bacterium | reverse complement strand
ACTGAAAGCTCATGGGATCAACCAATAATGTCACGCCGTCTTTCTGCACGACGGTATCCCCATCTTGCTCATTTTCATCGAAAGTAAATCCATATTGGAAGCCGGAACAACCGCCACCCGTAATGAAAACTCGAAGTTTTAAATTATCGTTACCTTCATCAGCAATAAGGCTTTTCACCTTGCTCGCGGCACTGTCAGTAAATATCAACTCTTCTGCTACTTCACTCATAAGAACACCATTCAAATGTTAATATCTGGCTAATATGTCGATATTATCGGCAACCAGGTTAAGACACAATATCTCAGATGTAAGGTCAGGTATTGTGAAATCAAGCCGACTCTGTGCCCGAAGTTGTCTTTTTGGGCATTTCGACCACCGATTTGTCCGCCTGATGGACCAGGTTTCCATTCACCTCGGCCCCCATGGCCATCTCAATCAAACTGTAATAGACATTGCCATGAACGCGAGCCTGGGCAGCTAGTTCCACATGGGCCTTGGCATGCACATCCCCTACTACAGTGCCATTGACCACCACATTCGGCACTTTTACTTCGCCTTCGATTGTGCCACGTTCACTGAGCGTTAACACCGAGTCTTCGCCTTCAACGGCAATCACATTGCCTTTTACCTTGCCATCAATATGTAAGCCACCACTAAAAATAACATCGCCTCGAATCTCGCTGTTTTGCCCAATCAACGAATCAATTTGCGCTGTCTGTTTGGGTTTTCTTGAATTACCCCACATGACTTGCTTCTCCTTTACTCATCTGGCCAATCGTAAGTTTTCTGTATCGCCTCTTGCTTGCCGCGGGGCACTACAGAAACCGTAACGTGTTGCGGTTTAAATCCAGTGGGTAACTGAATATCACCCTCGATATTTTGAAAATACCGGAAACGGTAATCCAATTCTTTGACGGCCTTTTCAGTTACTTCACGTAGTGCCAATACCCGGGGATTTTTGCCATTCATACCCTTAATATTGATTGTAATAACACCACGGGCAGTACGATCATTTTTTAGTACTTGGGTGAGAATCACCTTATACCGATAACCACGTGGCTTACCATTGGGTTCAACGCGAAACCGCTGTAAGTGTAGGCCATAAGCCGCATTACGCGGTGACACAATGCCACGATAAAACGCCAATTCTTCCTTGAGCTCTAAAATCTCTGCCTGTAGGACTTTTAGCGTGGTATCTAATTCATCATAGGCCTTCCGCTCGATTTGTGAAGCTCTTTCTAATATTGCTTTTTCTTCACGTAGGCCTTCAATCTGTTCTTCAAGCTTATCCACATGATCCAACAACACCACATGCTCATTTTCAATTTCAATGCTGTCATACCCAGCACTAAAACGACCATACTCAAATAGTGACCAACCAGAGAGCAATAAAGCCAGTAAAACCAATAATATAAGTATGCGTGTCCGCCAAGGATGATGCGATTTAACAACTAAGGCCATTTAGGGAACCAAACCAACCTGCTTTAGGCCTAGCGACTCCTCAAGCCCAAACATAATATTCATATTTTGTACCGCCTGTCCCGCAGCACCCTTAACCAGATTATCAATTACTGACAACACCACTACCGTATTACCGGTTGGTGGGATATGGACCGCAATTCGACAGTGGTTTGCCCCTTTAACAGAATGCGTTTGTGGATGGCTTCCTGCTGGCATCACATCCACAAACGGCTCATCTTGATAACGTTGTTCATATATAGACTGTATATCAATCCCGGCTTTCTTCAATGGTGCATAAAGGGTGGCATGAATACCCCGGATCATGGGGGTTAGATGCGGCACAAAGGTTAATCCAATTTGATCATCGACCATTTGCGTTAAACCTTGACGAATCTCAGGCCAATGACGATGTCCCTGTACACCATAAGCTTTCATGGACTCACTGGCTTCACACAGCAATGTCGCCACATTGGCGCCCCGCCCCGCCCCACTGACACCGGATTTGGCATCTGCGATCAAAGCTTGGCTGTCCACAATCCCATTCTCCAATAGCGGCATAAAACCTAACTGCACCGCTGTTGGGTAACAACCAGGATTCGCCACTAAGCTGGCTTTTTGAATCTTGTCCCGATTCACTTCCGGTAAACCGTATACCGCATCGGTCAATAAATCAGGACAAGCATGCTCAATGCCATACCATTGCAGCCACTCTTTCTCATCTTTTAAGCGGAAATCGGCTGCCAAATCGATCACCCGAGTCCCCGCTTTAAGCAGTTCGGGCACTAGTTTCATTGCCGTACCATTAGGCGTAGCAAAAAAGACCAGATCACATTGTGATAACTGCTCAATATCTGGCTCTGAAAAGGCCAGATCCAAATAGCCCCGCAAACTTGGGAACAAATCACTCACCGCCTGACCAGCTTCTTTGCGCGAAGTGATCGCAATTAGTTGTGCCTGGGGGTGATTAACCAATAGGCGGAGTAATTCGATTCCGGTATACCCGGTGCCACCCACAATACCTACTTTTATCATCGTTGCGTTCATATTTATGTCACTACCATCACTTATCTCACCATGCCCCAAACCAAATAAAAAAGCGGCCACTTGACCGCTCTTTTGCACAGCATTAGGGCAATAAAATTCCGACTACGAGCTAATCTGACCATAGCTAAGCACGGGTATTTGGTCAATGCTTTATTGTTATAAACCAGATGCTTAGCACTGGTAAGCATATTTGCACTTCAGCGCATGGATCACTTAAGCTAAACGCTGACTATGCTAAAACATCATTTACATCGTACCCGCCGCTCATTATTTTCCGTCAAC
Source organism: uncultured Thioalkalispiraceae bacterium (assembly GCA_964584455.1). Taxonomy (GTDB): domain Bacteria; phylum Pseudomonadota; class Gammaproteobacteria; order UBA6429; family Thiohalophilaceae; genus CAZPAE01. Next base: position 2,216 of record CAZPAE010000250.1, on the reverse strand, counting down.
AAATGGCGGTTACGAATTATTTTTTGGGGTGGCGCACTAACCATTGGCGCTGTCGCCGCTTTATTTGCCCTGGCCAGTGTTGAAGCAGACCACCGCTTTCGCAGTTTTTATCATGCTTACCCTGAGTTAGCCTTAATCGTTCCACCGTTGGGCCTAGCTATTATTGCTTGGTTAACGCGCTCTATTTTTAAAGGCACCGAAGGCAGCGGCATTCCCCAAGCCATTGCCGCATTGAAAATGCCAACACATGCTAGTCGCCGTACAGTACTGTCGGTCAAAATTGCGTTTGGAAAAATGTTTCTTACTTGTGCAGGTTTATTTAGTGGTGCTTCCATCGGGCGTGAAGGACCCACTGTACATATTGGCGCTGCCATTATGTACTCGTTGCGACGAATTGCACCGTTCCGCGGTAAAGATATGACCCGAGCCCTGATCCTTGCTGGCGGCGCAGCAGGTATTTCTGCTGCATTTAATACCCCTTTAGCCGGTATTATGTTTGCTGTGGAAGAAATGAGCCGCTCATTTGAAGAACGTACCAGTGGCACACTATTAATTGCCGTTATTCTTGCCGGTATCACCGCTTTAGCCATTCTTGGGCACTACACTTATTTTGGTACTTCTTCTGCTACCACGACGTTGAGTGAAGCCTGGCTGGCTATTTTACTCTGCGGTCTGATTGGAGGTTTGCTCGGTGGTAGTTTCAGTACCGTACTCATTTATTCAACCCGTCGTATTGCCGGCTTTGCCAAACGCTACCCCATATTATTGGCTTTTAGCTGCGGCATTGTTATCAGCCTATTAGGCTTTATGTCAGGCGGACACACCTTCGGCACCGGTTATGAAGAGGCGAAAGGCCTGATCACCGGCGAAGTGACTCCAGAACCCGGGTTCACATTCTATAAATATGCCGCCACCGTCATTTCTTATTTAAGCGGCATCCCAGGGGGAATCTTTGCGCCCTCCTTATCAATTGGTGCTGGTATTGGTGCCGATCTAGCGAGCTGGGTACCCGCGATTCCTTTCACGGTTGTGGTGATGCTGGGGATGGTTGGCTACTTCACCGGGGTAGTCCAAACCCCGATTACTGCATTGGTTATTGTGATGGAGATGACCGATAACTCCTCCATGTTATTGCCGCTGATGGCCACAGCCCTTATCGCCAAGGGCGTGTCCCGTTTTGTCTGCCCGCAGCCCATTTACCAAGCCATGGCCGAAGCTTATATGAATACCTTTATGAACCCTGACAAACCTAACGAGTCCAAGTAAGCTGTGACTACCAGGAATTAAACATGATGAAAAACCTTACATTTCGCGATTGGTTCATTAGCCTTTTTGTATTAGTACTGCTGGTGACGAGTTTGTATATTTGGCTCAGTCCCTCAGGCGCACAACCAGCGCCCCCACTGAGTATGAAAGTACTCACTTCCGGGCAAGAGATTGATTTGGCGAAACTCAAAGGCCGTCCCGTGTTAATCACCTTCTGGGCAACCTCCTGTCCCGGCTGCATCAAAGAAATGCCCCACCTCGTCGAGCTATACGAAGAACTCAAACCGAAGGGATTGGAAATAATTGGTGTGGCAATGAATTATGATCGGCCGGATCATGTCCTGGAAATGCAAAAGCGTAAAAATCTTCCCTATCCCATTGTGTGGGATGGACAAAGTAAAATCGCTGTGGCATTTGGCCAAGTACGCTTAACCCCCACGACGTTTTTAATTAACCCAGAAGGCCAAATTGTGCAGCAAAAAATCGGTGAGATGGATATGGAGTTACTCCACGCTCAAATACTGACAATGCTCAAACAACACAAAGTCTAATCATGCTCTGGTTTAAGTCACTGCATTTAATTTTCATGGTGACCTGGTTTGCGGGATTATTCTATTTACCACGTTTATTCGTCTATCACGCAATGTCCGAAGATCAAATCAGCATTGATCGTTTTAAAATTATGGAGCGTAAACTGTACTTCGGCATTACTACTCCAGGGATGGTGTTGACGCTTATATTTGGCATCGCGTTGTTGATGGGAGGGGATTATCTCAGTCAGCTATGGATACAAATTAAGTTAGTACTGATTGCTATTTTGGTCCTTTACCATTTCCATTGCGGCAAAATTGTCAAAGATTTCAAATATGATCGTAACCAACGCGGGCATGTTTTTTACCGTTGGTATAACGAATTTCCAGTAATTCTTCTATTCATCATCATTCCCCTCG